>NZ_JBQXES010000015.1:51854-70727 GCF_052599055.1 Thermophilibacter sp. ZX-H3
GCGACAAACCCGCACCCAGAGACGTCGCGAGGCCCCCGCATCCGTTGTCCGCGGGGCCTTCGCGACGGTTCTTCTCGCCGTGCGCCGTCAGTTCTCCGTGAAGTACTCCGGGTGGGAGACCGAGATGGGGTGGTAGTCGATGTGCGCCTTGCGCAGGTGGCGCGAGGTGAGGTAGGAGGCCTCGTTCGTGTCGTGCGCGGCGATGGCGTCGCGGATCTTGTGGTGCTGGTCCATGACGACGTCCCACTCGACGCCCGAGGTCAGCACCGCCAGCCAGCGGAAGCGCTCGTAGTGGACGTTGGTCATGTTGAGCCAGTCCCAGAGCGGCGCGCGGTCGGCGATGACGAAGAAGGTCTCGTGCATGAGGTTGTCCGACTCGAAGAACGCGAGCTCGTCGGCGGCCTCGACGGCCTCCTCCTGCTGCGCGATGATGGCGTCGATGCAGGCGATGTCGGCCTTCGTGGCCTTGGCGCAGCACTCGATGACGACCTGCCGCTCGAGGCACTCGCGGGCGAAGCGCGCGTCCTCGCACGCGCGCATGTCGATCTTCGAGACGTAGGTACCGCTCTGGGGCACCGTGTTCACGAGCCCCTGCTGCTGGAGGAGCACGAGCGCCTCGCGCACGGGGGTGCGGCCGAGCCCGAGCTCCTCGCACAGGCGCTTGGGGACGAGGCGCTCCCCGGGCTTGTAGCGCGAGAACACGAGCGCGCGCCGCAGGGCCTCGTAGGCCTGGGTCTGCAGGGTGGGGGTGTCCTTCTCGTGCATGCTCGTCCTTCTCGCCGCTCGCTAGCCTGTTGCTAACGTCTTATTTTACGGGTTGCCGCATCCTCGCGCCGCCCCGATTCGAGTCCGCGACGCAATCTGCAGACCGCTCGGACACTCAAAGCGAAATACCGACCGCTGGCGGATTCCCGGCAAAACCTCGGGGAGTCACTGTTGAGTTGAAGGCACGCTCAAACTAATATATCAGTTCAAGGGGGAACCGACGGGCCCCGTGCGACGCCGACATCAGCGCCGGCGGGCGAGAAGGACGGAGGAGCAGATGGCAACACTCAAGAACTGGCAGGAGAGCCGCGACGAGCTCGAGGGCAAGGGGGTGCGCGTGCCCCAGTGCGACGTCGACGCCCTGCGCAAGGCGGGCGCCGAGCAGCCGGTGTGGATGCACTTCGGCGGCGGCAACCTCTATCGCGCCTTCCACGCCCAGATCGCCCAAGACCTCGCCGACAAGGGCCTGCTGAACCGCGGCGTGGTCGTCGCGGAGACCTTCCGCCCGTTCACGATCGACGAGGTCTACGCCCCCTACGACAACAACATCCTGCAGGTTGTCATGAACGCCGACGGCACGCTCGACGAGCGGGTGCTCGCGGTCACGGCCGGCGCCATCTTCGCGAACGCCGACCGCCCGACCGACTACGCCCTCGCGCGCCGCTGCTTCGAGAGCCCCGACCTGCAAATGGTCACCTTCACCATCACCGAGAAGGGCTACGGCCTCACCGACGCATCCGGCAAGCTGCTGCCCTACGTCGCGGCCGAGATCGAGGCCGGCCCCGCGCACGCCACGAGCTCGATGGGCATCGTCAGCGCGCTGCTCGTCGACCGCTTCGAGGCGGGCGCCGCGCCCATCGCCATGGTCTCCACCGACAACTTCTCGCAGAACGGCCGCCGCTTCCAGGAGGCCATCCTCACGATCGCCCGCGGCTGGCTCGAGCACGGCCACGTCACGCAGGACTTCGTCGACTACGTCTCGGACGAGTCGCGCGTGAGCTTCCCCTGGTCGATGATCGACCGCATCACCCCCAACCCCTCGCCCGAGACCGAGGCCGCCCTCAGGGAGCAGGGCTGGGAGGACCTCGACCTCATCAAGACCTCCGGCCCGACCTTCGCCGGCTTCGCCAACACCGAGGCGGCCCACTACCTCGTCATCGAGGACTCGTTCCCCAACGGCCGGCCTGCGCTCGAGGAGGGCGGCGTGATCATGTGCGACCGCGAGACCGCGGAGCGCGCGGACACCATGAAGGTCACGGCCTGCCTGAACCCGCTGCACACGTGCCTCGCCGTCTACGGCTGCCTGCTCGGCTACACCCGCATCTGGCAGGAGATGGAGAACCCCGACCTGGTGGCGCTCATCAGGAAGCTCGGCTACGACGAGGACCTTCCCGTCGTCGTGGACCCCAAGGTCATCGACCCCAAGACCTTCATCGACGAGCTGCTCGCCGAGCGCCTGCCCAACAAGAGCCTGCCCGACGCGCCGCAGCGCATCGCGGCGGACACCTCGCAGAAGGTGCCCACCCGCTACGGCCACACCCTGAACGCCTACCTCGAGGCGGGGCGTGACGTCTCCGGCCTCGTGGCCATCCCCCTCGTGATCGCGGGGTGGCTGCGCTACCTGCTCGCCGTCGACGACAGGGGAGAGGCCTTCGAACCGAGCCCCGACCCGCTGCTGGCCGACCTCAGGGCCCAGCTCTCCGGCATCTCGCTCGGCGAGACCGACCCCGCCAGGATCCACGAGGCGGTCAGCCCCATCCTGTCCAACGCCGAGATCTTCTCGCTCGACCTCTACGAGGCCGGCCTCGGCGAGAAGATCGAGGGCATGTTCGCGGAGCTCAACGCCGGCCCCGGCGCCGTCGCCGCGACCATCGGAAAGTACGTCGGCTAGGCAAACGAAGGACCGGGCGCGCGCCCGGAGAGAGGAGAGGGACATGGAGCTCACCTTCCGCTGGTACGGCCCCAACGAGGAGAAGATCACGCTCGAGCAGATCAGCCAGATCCCCGGCTGCAAGGGTATCGTCGGCACGCTCTTCGACATCCCCGCGGGCGAGGTCTGGCCGCGCGAGCGCATCCACGAGCTGCGCGAGATGGTCGAGGCCCACGGGCTCACGCTCAAGGTCATCGAGTCGGTGAACGTCTCCGACGACATCAAGATCGGCACCGACAAGCGCGACGAGCACATCGAGAACTACGAGGAGACGATCCGCAACCTCGCCGCCGAGGGCGTCAAGGTCATCTGCTACAACTTCATGCCGGTCTTCGACTGGGTGAAGTCCGACCTCGACTACGTCCTGCCCGACGGCTCGCGCACGCTCGCCTTCGTCAAGGCGAACATCCCCGACGACCCGCAGGTCATCATCGACCGCGTGGCCAACGGCTCGGGCGACTTCACGCTTCCCGGCTGGGAGCCGGAGCGCCTCGCGCAGGTGCGCGCGCTGCTCGACGCCTACAAGGACATCGACGACGACAAGCTGCGCGAGAACCTCGTCTACTTCCTCGAGGCCATCATGCCGACCTGCGAGGAGTGCGACGTCAAGATGGCCATCCACCCGGACGACCCGCCCTACTCGCTCTTCGGCCTGCCGCGCATCATCAAGAACCGCGAGGACCTCGACTGGCTCTGCACCGCGGTGGACACGCCCTACAACGGCATCACCCTGTGCTGCGGCTCGATCGCCGAGGAGCCGGGCAACGACATCTACGACATCCTCGCCGAGTTCACGCGCCGCGGGCGCATCCACTTCGTGCACATGCGCAACATCAAGTACATCTCGCCCGAGGAGCCCGGCAACAAGGACTTCTACGAGGCGCCGCACCCCAGCCCCTGCGGCTCGCTCGACATGTACAAGATGATGAGGGCCCTCCACGACAACGGCTTTACGGGCTACATGAGGCCCGACCACGGCCGCATGATCTGGGGCGAGACGGGACGCCCGGGCTACGGCCTCTACGACCGCGCCCTCGGCATCGCCTACATCAACGGAATGTGGGAGGCAATCGAGAAGGGCGCGTAGGCCACCCCAACGGGGCGTGCCGCACATGCCCCGTCCTCAAACAGCGCTGCGCGAACTGCGGGCGGGGCATGTGCGGCACGTCCTGACCGCAGTTCGCGCCCTTCTCGGTTGCTCCCACGCGATTCCCACCCTCTGGCTTCTGGGAGAAAGGGGATTCTTCCATGCTGCTGAACGACGACTTCCTGCTGACCACCGAGTGGGCGCGGAGGCTCTTCCACGACCACGCGGAGAAGATGCCGATCATCGACTACCACTGCCACCTCGACCCGAGGCAGATCTACGAGGACGTGCACTTCTCGGACCTCGCCCAGCTTTGGATCTGCGACAACGGCGCGGGCGACCACTACAAGTGGCGCCTCATGCGCGCCAACGGCACGCCCGAGCGCCTCATCACCGGCGACGGCGAGCCCTACGAGAAGTTCCTCGCCTACGTGGACACCATCGAGCGCGCGCCCGGCAACCCGCTCTACGAGTGGAGCCACCTGGAGCTGCGCCGCGCCTTCGGGATCGACCTCACGATCTGCCGCGCCAACGCCGACGAGATCTGGCGCCGCGCCAACGAGCGCATCGCCGAGGCGGACTTCTCCGCCAAGGGCCTCATCCGCGCCTTCGACGTCCGCTGCGTCTGCACCACCGACGACCCGGCGAGCGACCTCGCCTGGCACAAGCTGCTCGCCGCCGAGGAGGCCGAGAACGGCTTCAAGGTCCTGCCGACCTTCCGCCCCGACGGCCTCATGGGCATCGACAAGCCCGACTTCGCCGCCTACCTCGCGCGCCTCGCGGACATCTCCGGCGTGGCCGTCACCGACTGGGAGGGCCTGAAGGCCGCCGCCGCCCAGCGCGTCGACTACTTCCACGAGGTCGGCGGGCGCCTCGCGGACCACGGCATGAACTCGTTCACCTACGTCGGCGCCACCGAGGACGAGGTGGCCGGCATCGTGGCGCGCGCCCTTGCGGGCGAGGCCCCGAGCAAGACGGAGGTGGACGCCTACCAGAGCGCGCTCACGCTCTTCCTCATGGGCGAGTACGAGCGCCACGGCTGGACGCTCCAGCTGCACGCCAACGTCTTCCGCAACGCCAACTCCCGCGGCTTCGCCGCGCTCGGCGCCGACGCCGGCTTCGACTCCGCCGGCGACCAGCCGGGGCTCGTGGGTCAGCTCGCCCTGCTCCTCGACGCGGCCAACAGCGCCGAGGCCCTGCCCAAGACGATCATCTACACGCTCGACGAGTCCCAGTACATGGGCATCGCCACGCTCATCCAGTCCTTCCAGGGCGGCTGCCGCCAGCGCCTGCAGCTCGGCTGCGCCTGGTGGTTCTTCGACCACTTCGCCGGCATGAAGAGCCAGCTCACGATGTACGCGCAGGAGAGCCTGCTCGCCAACTTCACCGGCATGCTCACGGACTCGAGGAGCTTCCTCAGCTACCCGCGCCACGAGTACTTCCGCCGCGTCCTGTGCCACACCGTCGGCGAGTGGGTCGAGATGGGCCGGCTCCCCGAGGACGAGGCATACCTCGGCGGCCTCATCGAGGACATCTGCTACAACAACGCGCACGACTACTTCGGCTTCTTCGAGTAGGGGCGCCCGGCGCCATCGATGCCCGTTTCCCGTTTCCGTCGCCGTGGCCCCGCAGATCCGCTCCGCGGGGCCACGGCGACGTTTTTTGCCCGGGAAGCGTCGCCAGCGCCCCGCACGGCGACTCTGCAGGGCCCCGGCGACGCTTTCGGGGAGCCGGGGGCGCGGGCTGGGGTCCTGCCGCCCGTCGAATTGCGGCGCCGCTCGCTGAACCGTCGTGATGGGGGCGGCGCCCAGCGGATAAACTACTCTCATTAGTGATATATCACAGGGCAAGGAGATACCATGGCTGATGATGCTACGGGCCGCAGAAAGGTCCTTGCGCTCGGCGAGATCATGTGCCGCCTCTCCGTGGGCGGCGGGGTGCGCCTGGCGGACGCCTCGTCCTTCGACGCGCACTACGGCGGCGCGGAGGCCAACGTCGCCGTCTCGCTCGCCAACTTCGGGCACGACGCCGCCTTCGCCACGAAGGTGCCGGACAACCCGCTCGGCGACGCGGTGGTGCGCCACCTCCGCAAGAACGGCGTCGACGCCTCCCAGGTCCTTCGCGGGGGCGCGCGCCTCGGCACCTACTACCTCGAGATCGGCACCGCCAACCGCGGGTCGGTCGCCGTCTACGACCGCGCCGGCTCCTCGTTCGCGACGATGGCGTCCTGCGAGTGGGACGTCGACGAGCTCCTCTCCGGCGTCGGGCTCTTCCACGTGACGGGCATCTGCCCGGCGCTCTCCGCGTCCTGGCGCGCGCTCACGCTCGAGCTCGTGCGCGCCGCCGCCGAGCGGGGCATCCCCGTGAGCTACGACGTCAACTTCCGCGGCAAGCTCTGGACGTGGGACGAGTGCATGGACGCCTTCCGCGACGTCCTGCCCTACGTCACCTACCTCGCCGCGAGCTGGGGCGACGTCCAGAGCGCCCTCGGCCTCGAGCGCACGCCCTGGAGCGAGGAGGCCATGGTCGCGGCCTACGACGCGCTCGTCGCCGCGCGCCCGGGCGTCCGCGCCATCTACTGCACGCGCCGCGTCGCGCACTCGAGCAGCTCCAACGACCTCACCGGCTACCTCTACACGGCCGACGGCACCGGCGCCGCGGGCGCGCTCGCGCGCTCCCGCACCTGGCACGTCGAGCCCATCGTGGACCGCGTGGGCGGCGGCGACGCCTTTGCCGGCGGCGTGCTCCACGGGCTTCTCGCCGAGATGGCGCCCGCGGACGCCATCGAGTTCGCGGCGGCCGCGAGCGTGCTCAAGCACAGCGTGGCCGGCGACGCCAACCGCTTCACCGCTGCCGAGGTCACCGACTTCATGGCCAGCGGCGCCGACGTCAAGCGCTAGCAACCCAGGAGGGGAGACGCACATGTACATGGACAGCTACTACGAGAAGGTCGAGAGGCTCGCGATCATCCCGGTCGTCGTGCTGGACGACGCCGCCGACGCCAGGCCGCTCGCCGACGCCCTCGTGGCCGGCGGGATGCCCTCGGCCGAGGTGACGTTCCGCACGGCCGCGGCGGCCGACTCCATCCGCGCCATGCGCGAGGCGCACCCGGACATGGCGGTGGGCGCGGGCACCGTGCTCAGCGTCGAGCAGGTCGACGAGGCCGTCGACGCGGGCGCGGAGTTCATCGTGAGCCCCGGCTTCGACGAGGAGGTCGTGCGCCACTGCATGGAGCGCGAGCTCCCGGTCTTCCCGGCCTGCGTCACGCCCACGGAGCTCATCGCCGCGCGCAAGCTCGGCATCCACGTGACCAAGTTCTTCCCGGCCGCGCAGTACGGCGGCCTCTCCACCATAGGCGCGCTCGCCGCGCCCTTCGTGGGGCACCGCTTCATGCCCACGGGCGGCGTCTCTCCGGCCAACGTGGCCGAGTTCCTCGCGAGCCCGCACGTGATCGCCTGCGGCGGCACCTGGATGGTCAAGGCCAACCTCATCAAGGAGGGACGCTTCGACGAGGTCGAGCGGCTCTGCCGCGAGGCCATGGAGATCGTGGCCACGGTGCGGTAGCGCGCCGCGCGTCCTTCTCGCGCGTCCCTGTCGGCGGCGGGCCCCTGCGGGTCTGCCGCCGCCTTTCTGCTGCATCCCGCCCTCGCCGCTCCCGGTCCGTCCGGCGCCAAGGGGATGAGTGACGGCTTTTGGACGGATGGGGCGCCCAGAGGGGCTTCATCCGTCCAGAACCCGTCACTCGCCCGCATTTCTGCCCGATATCCCGCTCAGGCGTCCAAACCGTCCGGTCAGGGGTACGACACCGGAAAGGCCGCGTTATGCGCTAGACTAATATATCAGTTGGAAGTGCCGTACTGGAGCGGCGGGGAGCCGAGGAAAGAGGGAGCATGCGCACGTATACGAACCTGAACGCGGGCTGGACCTTCACCAAGCCGGGGGACGCCCCGATCACGGTGGACGTCCCGCACACCTGGAACAACCTTGACGGCCAGGACGGCGGCAACGACTACTGGCGCGGGACCTGCGCCTACGAGCGCCGCTTCACGGTCCCGGCCTTCGACCCCACGAAGCAGGTCGTCTACCTCGAGTTCGAGGGCGTCAACGCCACGGCCGACGTCGAGGTCAACGGGATCGCCTGCTGCCACCACGACGGCGGCTACTCCACCTTCCGCACCAACGTCACCGAGCTCGTGAAGCCCGGCGAGAACGGCCTGCTCGTCCACGTGGACAACTCAAAGAACGACCGCGTCTACCCTCAGAAGGCCGACTTCACCTTCTACGGCGGCATCTATCGCGACGTCAGGCTCCTCGTGGCCGACGCCACGCACTTCTCGCTCGACTACCACGGCGGCCCCGGCATCGCCGTCACGCCCAAGATCGCCGACGGCGAGAAGGACGCGGACGTGCGCGTGCAGACCTGGGTGGACGGCCCTGAGGCCGCCTCCGCGGAGGTCCGCGTGACCCTCACCGACGCCTCCGGCGCAACGGTGGGGACCGCGACCGGCACCGACGTCACCGTCGCGCTGCCCGACGCGCACCGCTGGGACGGCCTCGACGACCCGTACCTCTATGCCGCGAAGGCGCAGCTCGTCGTCGCCGGCACCGTCGTGGACGAGGTCTCCACGCGCTTCGGCGTGCGCAGCTTCTCCTATGACGCCAAGGGCGGCTTCTTCCTCAACGGCCGCAGCTACCCCCTCCGCGGCGTGTGCCGCCACCAGGACCGCAAGGCCCTCGGCAACGCCCTCACGGAGAAGGAGCACCGCGAGGACATGGCCCTCATCCGCGAGATCGGCGCCAACACGCTGCGCCTCGCGCACTATCAGCAGGCCCAGTTCTTCTACGACCTCTGCGACGAGGCCGGCATCGTCGTGTGGGCGGAGATCCCCTACATCTCCGAGCACATGCCCAACGGCCGCGAGAACACCATCTCGCAGATGACCGAGCTCATCACCCAGAGCTACAATCACCCCTCGATCGTGTGCTGGGGCGTCTCCAACGAGATCACCATCTCCACCAAGGACAAGGCGGACATGCTCGACAACCACCGCGTCCTCGACGAGCTCTGCCACAAGCTCGACCCCACGCGCTTCACCACGCTGGCCTGCTACGCCATGTGCGGGCCCTTCAACAAGTCCGCCTTCGTGACCGACGTCGTGAGCTGGAACCTCTACCTCGGCTGGTACGTGCCGGGCCTCTTCCTGAACGACCTCTGGTTCGGGTTCTTCCACCTCGTGCACCCCAACCGCGTCATCGGCATGTCCGAGTACGGCTGCGAGGCCATGCCCAACCTCCACTCCTCGCGGCCGCGCCGAAACGACCACACCGAGGAGTACCAGTGCGTGTACCACGAGTACATGCTCAAGTTCTTCGCCAAGCACCCGTACCTGTGGGCCACGCACGTCTGGAACATGTTCGACTTCGCGGCCGACGCGCGCGACCAGGGCGGCGAACCCGGCATGAACCACAAGGGCCTCATCACCTTCGACCGCAAGACCAAGAAGGACTCCTTCTACATCTACAAGGCCTGGTGGAGCAACGAGCCCTTCGTGCACCTGTGCGGCAAGCGCTACGTCGACCGCGCCGAGGAGGCCACGAGCGTCAAGGTCTACTCCAACCAGAAGGAGGTCACGCTCTTCGTCAACGGCTCCAAGCTTGAGACCCGCCGCGAGGACCCCAAGAACCCGCACGTCTTCACGTTCTTCGTCCCGCTCAAGAAGGGCGAGAACAGCATCGAGGTCACGTCCGGCCAGCTCGCCGACTCCGGCACGATCCGCCGCGTCGACACGCCCAACCCCGACTACGTGCTCCAGAAGAAGAGCACCCAGAAGTCCAACTGGGCGGACAACGAGTAGCCTAAGCCCGACCATCCTTCCCGGGAACGCCCCGGCGCCGCGCGCGTCGGGGCGTTCCCGTTCTTCTCGCCAGCCCTTCTCGCCTCGCCCCTCCGGGTACGTACGCGCCCAGTCCGGGTACGTACACCTCCTCTCCGGGTACGTACGCGCAGCGGGGGCTGTGGGCACTGGCATCCCGAAGAACCCGCAGGTAGAGGGCGGGCGAGAAGAACATCAAGCCGTAAATCTCGTACGTACCCGGAGACGGGGTGTACGTACCCGGGAGAAGGGCCTGCGTGTCCGGGGGCGCGCCCGGGCGGGGCGGCATCTGGAGAAGCCGTGGCGCCGAATGTCGTCGGACGAATCGCCGCATATAAGAAACTGTTGCGCACCGTGGGTCATGAGCTGCGGTGGCACGCATCTCAGAAGGGCCTTCTCGCAAGGGGCGTCAGCGTCGTGCGCGCTTGGTGCAAGGGGCCGGGAAGCGCTCATCGCTAGCATGGGCGCCATGATTACCGTATGTGACATATCGGCACTTGCGCGTTGGGGAGAGGTCGGCCTGGCGCAGCGGCTGGGGGAGCCATGCCCCGAGCCGTCGGACGAGGCGTGGTCCCTCGCCTCTGCGGCGGCCCTCGGGGCAATCGACCTGCGCGGCGCACGCATCGAGGCAACGGAGGCACGCCCCCTCCACATCCTCGTGAGCGGGGAGGCGAGAAGGGTGAGGACGCCCGTGGTGCGCTGCCACATCTGGTCGACCACGCTCCCCCCTGACGCGCTCTACCAGCTCACCGACGAGGTCCTTCTTGCCTCGCCGGCCTTCTGCCTGCAGCAGATGGCCGCGCGCTCGAGCCTTGCGCGGGCGGTTGCGGTGGGTACCGAGATATGCGGGAGGTACGCGCGCTCCCCGCGGGCCAAGGACGGCTTTCACCGCAGGCCGCCGCTCATGACTCCCGACGAGCTCGCCCGGCGCTTTGCGGACGCCCGCGGCTATGGGACGCGGCGGGCGCGCGAGGCCGTGGCGTTTGTCGTGGCCGGCTCGCGCTCTCCCATGGAGACGGTCGTCGTCCTCCTGTTCACACTGCCCGTCGAGGCGGGCGGATGCGGGCTTCCCGTGCCGCGGCTCAACGCCACCATAGAGATTCCCGCCTCGCTGCAGCTGGCCCTGGGGAAGCCGTACCTCGTCGTCGACCTCTGCTGGGAGGAGCTCGGGATCATCCTCGAGTACGAGAGCTACCTCTTCCATCGCACCAGGCAGCAGATAGACTCCGACAGCGCGCGCAACGAGGGGCTCCGGGACCTCGGCTGGATGGTCCGCTCCGTGACGGAGGGGATGCTCGCGGACCCGCAGATGCGCCGGGAGCTCGTCGAGAAGGTCTCCGCCCGCGCCGGGATCCGCCTGCCGACGGACGAGGACTACTGGCTCCGTCAGGAGGCGCTCGTGCGGGAGCTCCTCGCCCTCTAGCTCCACCTCTCCGGGTACGTACACGCCCCCTCCGGGTACGTACGAAGTTCACGGCTTGATGTACTTCTCGCTAAGCACTTTACCTGCGGATTCTTCAGAAGTGCTGCGCCTGCCGGCTTTGTGGCGTGTACGTATCCGGGGGAGGGGCGTACGTACCCGGAGGAATCGCCTCGGCGTCGGCCGCGCCCCGCCATCTACCGCAGGGCGAGAAGAACCGTCCGCTGGCGGGTCGCGAAGATTATTTTCCACCCCCGCGGGCGGTTTGTGGTTAAACTGATATATCAGTTTCCAGCCGCCCCGTGGAGGGAGGGGGAATTCCCGTACGGGACGCGGAGCGCACGCAATGCGAACGCACGCAGAGAAAGGAAGGGAAGGTACATGCACGACGTAAGGGAAAGCGTACAGAGGGGGGATCTCTCATGAGCAACGATGCTCGTCCCAAGACGCTGGTGACACGCCGCGGCCTCTTCGGCCTCGGTGCCCTCGGCGCCTCCGTCGCCGTGGGCGCGGGCGGCGTCATGGAGCAGTTCGCCTCCACGCTCGACACCAACCTCGGCACCCAGAGCGAGAAGCTCACCTCCCAGAGCACGGAGAACGAGCCCCTCTATGAGGCGTTCAAGCCCTCCGACGAGGTTCTGAACGAGGACGGCACGGGCAACTCCCACGCGCTCATCCAGAAGGCCATCGACCTCAACCGCAAGCAGGCGGCCGAGGGTGCGGTCCTGATGAAGAACAGCTCCGAGGAGGGGAGGGGCCTGCCGCTCGCCGAGGGCTCCAACGTGACCCTGCTCGGCATCAGGTCCCACATGCCCATGCTCGGCTCGAGCTTCGGCCTCAAGCTCTACGGCCCCTGCATCACGCTCGAGCAGGCGCTCACGCAGAGCAAGACCGACTTCGCCAACACCATCACCACGAACGTCGACCGCAGCACGGGCGCGATCGCTCCGACCATCTCCGGCTGGTCGGGCGACGAGTTCGACTTCGACGGCGCCGGCTTCAACGTCAACCCCACGATGGTCGACGCCTATGAGGCACTGGGCGAGTCCTTCCCGCACGCCACCTGCGAGATGACGGTCACGGAGTACGACCCGAAGGAGCCCGGCGTCGCCGACATCGAGGGCGTCAACGGCGACTTCCGCTCGAGCTTCGCCGAGTACGGCGACGCCGCGATCGTGGTCATCTCCCGCCCGTCCGCCGAGTCGATCGACTACCTGCCCGGCAGCGTCGTGGCGGGCCTCGGCGCCGACGAGCCGCTCCAGCTCACCGACAACGAGCGCGCCGCGATCGACCTCGCCAAGGAGTGCTCCGACAACGTCGTGGTGATCCTGAACACCGCCAACGCGGTCGAGATCAGGGACCTCGCCGACGACCCGGACGTCTCCGCCATCCTGTGGATCGGCTTCCCGGGCTGTTACGGCATGCTCGGCGTGGCCGACGTGCTCTGCGGCAAGGTGAGCCCCTCGGGCGCCCTCACGGACACCTACGCCACGCACAACCTGAGCGCCCCCGCCATGCAGAACATGGGCGACTACCACTACGCCAACACCGACGTCCTCACCCGCAAGGGCGGCATGTTCGGCGACCTGTCCTCGAACTACGTCATCGAGTGCGAGAGCATCTACGTCGGGTACAAGTACTACGAGACCCGCTACTTCGACCAGGTTATGGGTCAGGGCAACGCGACCTCGGCCGCCGGCGCGACCGCGGGCGACACGTGGAACTACGCCGACGAGATGGTCTACCCGTTCGGCTACGGCCTCTCCTACACCACCTTCAGCCAGGAGCCGGTCGGCGAGCCCGAGCTCGAGCTGACCACGCTCGACAACGGCGCCACCACCGCCTACGTGACCTTCAACGTCAACGTCACCAACACCGGCGACACGGCGGGCAAGTCCATCGTCGAGATCTGGGGCCAGGCCCCCTACGCCGCGGGCGGCGTGGAGAAGTCCGCGATCCAGCTCCTCAACTTCGAGAAGACCGACGAGCTCGAGCCCGGCGCCTCCCAGCAGGTTGCCGTGAAGGTCGACCTCCAGTACATCGCGAGCTGGGACAGCTCCCACGAGAACGAGGACGGCACCCAGGGCACCTACGTGCTCGACCCGGGCATGTACTACTTCGCGCTCGGCAACGGCGCGCACGAGGCCGTGAACAACGTCCTGGCCGCCCAGGGCGTCGAGGCGAGCCGCCTTACCGGCACCGGCGACGCGGCCAAGGTCTGGTCCATGGCCATCACCGAGGCCGAGGTGCCCCGCACCGCGCTCTCGATCTCCAAGAACGGCTACCAGGTCTCCAACCACCTCGAGACGGCCGACTGGAACTACTTCCAGCCCGGCGAGGTCACCTACCTCTCCCGCTCCGACTGGGAGGGCACCTGGCCTGTCGAGTACGCCGAGATGACGCTTGAGAACGAGCAGCTCATCGACTACCTCAACGGCCACTACTACGAGGTCAAGACCGACGACGACGTCTCCGGCATCACCTGGGGCGCCGACTCCGACCTCATGATCTGGGACATGGCCGGCAAAACCTACGACGACCCCGCCTGGGGCGAGCTGCTCGACAAGATGACCCTCGAGGAGGCGCTCTACCTCGCCACCTTCGGCGGGCCCTCCATCCCCGGCGTCGAGTCGATCGGCCTGCAGGAGCACTACCTCACCGAGAACGCCGGCAACGGCATCGTCATCGCCCTCAACGCCACGCAGGACTCCAACGCCCCGTGGACCATCGGCGCGGACGACCCCAACGGCGCCTGGAACGGCGCGGTCTTCGGCAACGCGCCCCTGACCGCCGCCTCGTTCAACAACTCCCTCTACTACGAGATGGGTGAGTTCATGGGCGAGGAGTCGCTGTTCACCGGCATCGCGATGCTCTGGGGCCCGGGCCTCAACATCCACCGCCAGCAGTACAACGGCCGCAACGGCGAGTACTACTCCGAGGACCCCGTGCTCTGCGGCAACACCGCCATGGAGTACTCCATGGGCGCCCTCGAGTACGGCCTCATCGCGTCGCCGAAGCACTTCGCCTTCAACGACCAGGAGACCAACCGCTCCGGCGTGGCGCCGTACATGACCGAGCAGCAGGCTCGCGAGGGCGAGCTGCGCGGCTGGCAGATCGCCTTCGAGGCCACCGACTACGACACCGAGGACCACAACGCCAACATGACGGGCCTCATGACGTCGTTCTCCAAGATCGGCCCGATCGAGTGCACCTGCTCCACCGGCCTCATGACCGACATCCTCAAGAACGAGTGGGGCTTCCGCGGCTACGCCGTCACGGACATCTACGACGACACCGACCTCTGGGCGGCCGTCCTGGTCTCCGGCACCACCTGCTTCGACACCCGCGGCATCTCCGGCTTCTATGACTCCACCACGCTCGAGAACTGCTCGACCTTCGCCAACCAGGTCGACGGCATCTCCATCGGCGTGGACAAGGTCAAGGGTGACGCCACGGTGCAGGCTGCCGTCAAGGAGTCCGCACACATGATCCTGTACGCCATGACCCAGTCCAACCTTGTCAACCGCTACAACAGCACCACGCACATGGAGCCGCAGCTCACCTGGTGGCGCGGCGCGTACATCGGTGCGGCCGCCGCGTTCGGCGTGCTCGCCGTGGGCGCCGCCGCCTCCGCGGCCGTGAGCTCCAAGAAGAGTAAGGAGGCGTAGGGGCATGTCCACCACTACCGCTAAGAAGGGGATCGGCTTCTTCATCGAGGCCGTCGCCCTGGTGCTCGCCGTCGTCGGCATCGTCGCCATGGTCGTGAGCGGCAGCATGGGCGTTGGCTATGAGTTCCCCAACATGCCCGTCTACCTCGTCCTCTCGGTCGTCGCTATCGCGCTCGTCGTGGTCTCGATGACGCTCGACGCCAAGAGTGCCGACAAGGGCCCCGGCATCGTGTCGCTTCTCGCCCTCGGCGTCGCCGTCTTCATCCTGGCGTACGCCGGCATCCAGGTCGTCGCGTCCCGAGCCCTCAACATCTCGGCGATCTTCTCTTGGAACTCGGGCGACACCACCGGCTGGAGCATGTTCTATGCGGCCGCGGCCTCCGCGGGCTGCATGGTGGTCTCGGCCGTGCTGCTCACCGTGGCCGGCTTCATGCCCACCTTCAAGCGTCGCTAGGTCCGTCCGCAGAGCCTGCCGACCGACCGGTCGGCAGGCAGCACGGGGCCCCGCGGGGACACGTCTCCGCGGGGCCCTTCTCATGCCTTGGGCCGCCGCGGCGGCGGACGGGCCCGCGCCGCGCGCGGGGACCTGCCGCAGGGCGAGAAGAACCGTCCGCTGGCAAGGTTGAGGACGCATTCTCACAAGTTTGTGAAGAATCTGCGACTAATCTGATATATCAGGTTATGAGCTCCCCTCGGTACGGGGGGAGCGCCGGTGGGGCATGGCGGCAAGCGTTTCCGCGTCATGGAAGGGAGGGGAGTCTTGCGCCCCGCGATGTCCCTCGAAGCGACGCGACCGCACGGGGAGCGGGCATGTCGCGGCTTATCGCACGCATTGGAAAGGAAGGGGGATGCCAAGCATGGGCAACCCAACCAAGAAGCGGAAGGGGAAGGTGTTCTGGGGCGTGCTCGCCGGCGTGGGCGTCGTGCTCACGGGCGCCCTGGCGTTCGGCACGAACTACGCGCTCAGCAACGCTACCGTAGTCAACACCTACCTCGACACGCCGACCTCGCAGGTCGTCAAGGGCGAGGACGACGGCACCGACACCAACTACTTCACGAGCGCCTTCGAGACCGAGGAGGAGCTCTCCGAGTACGAGCAGGGCATCGCCGAACAGGTCGAGGCTGAGGGCGCGGTCCTCCTCATGAACAACGGCGCCCTGCCGCTCGCCAAGGGCGACAAGGTCAGCGCCGTGAGCCACTCCTCCGTGGACATCGTCTACGGCGGCACGGGCTCCGGCTCCGTCGACGCCTCGAGCGCCCCGACGCTCCAGCAGTCGCTGACCGACGCGGGCCTCGAGGTCAACCAGACCCTCTGGGACTTCTACCTCTCCGAGGAGATCGACGGCACCTACAGCCGCCTCATGGCCGGCGACATCGCTGACGACCCGCAGGCCTCCAAGGAGTTCGGCGTCAACGAGGTGCCTTGGGACAAGGTCCTCGCGGGCGCGGGCGACTCCTTCGCCGAGTACGGCGACGCGGCGATCTTCGTGATTTCCCGCTCCGGCGGCGAGGGCGCCGACCTGCCGATGGGCGACAACGGCCAGGGCCTCGACTACACGAGCGGCGTCGAGGGCAACTACCTCGAGCTCACGCAGGAGGAGCAGGACAACCTCGCCGGCCTCAAGGCGCTCAAGGACGAGGGCACCATCTCCAAGATCATCGTGCTCATCAACTCCTCCAACGCCGTCGAGGTCGACTTCCTCAACCCGGAGATCTGCGGCGTTGACTACGGCATCGACGCGGCGCTCTGGATCGGCGACCCGGGCCAGGTGGGCCTCAACGCCGTGGGCGACATCCTCGTGGGCGACATCAACCCGTCTGGCAGCCTCGTCGACACCTACACCTACGACAACCTGTCCTCCCCGGCGGCGCGCAACTTCTACCCGCTGCAGTACGAGGGCTGGGAGGGCTACGGGCTGGGCACCGACTCGGCAACCGGCCGCCCCAACTACAACGTCAACAACTCCTACAACGTCTACCAGGAGGGCATCTACGTAGGCTACCGCTACTACGAGACCCGCTATGAGGACGCCGTCATGGGCACCAGCAACGCCGGCGACTACGACTACGCGAGCACCGTGGCCTTCCCGTTTGGCTATGGCCTCAGCTACACCGACTTCACGTTCTCCAACTTCCAGGTGAGCGAGGGTTCCGACGCCTTCACCGTGACCGTCGACGTCACCAACGCGGGCGACGTGGCCGGCAAGAAGGCCGTCCAGGTCTACCTGCAGTCCCCCTACACCGAGTACGACCAGCAGAACGGCGTGGAGAAGGCGGCCATCGAGCTTGCCGGCTACGCCAAGACCGGCCTCATCGAGCCGGGCGAGACCCAGACCGTCACCATCGACGTCGACAAGACCGAGCTGCGTGCCTATGACGCCAACGGCGCCAAGACCTACATCCTCGACGCCGGAGACTACTACCTCACCGTCGCCGAGGGCGCGCACGAGGCCCTGAACAACGTGCTTGCCGCCAAGGGCTACACCGTGGCCGATGGCATGACCGCCGAGGGCGACGCCGCCATGGCGTGGAAGTGGACCAACCCGACGCTCGACACCGAGGTCTTCTCCACCTCCGCGGCCACCGGCGCCGAGATCACCAACCTCTTCGACGAGGCCGACCCCAACAAGAGCTCCGTCGAGCCCGGCGAGGTCACCTGGCTCTCCCGCTCCGACTGGGAGGGCACGTTCCCCACGGAGAACATCGTCCTGACCGCCAACGATGCGCTCGTCGAGTCCATCAAGGACGTCAACTACGACGCCGCCACCTATGACGGCGAGTACGCCGGCGCCGAGATGCCCACGCTGGGCGCCGACAACGGCAGGACCCTCGCGCAGATGATCGGCAAGGACTACGACGACCCCGACTGGGAGCCGCTACTCGACCAGATGACCTTCAGCGAGATGAACAACCTCATCACGCTCGGCTTCCACACCACCGCCGAGGTCCAGTCCGTCTCCAAGCCCAAGACCAACGACGAGAACGGCCCGCAGGGCTTCACCGCCAACGTCGTGGGCGGCGGCTCCGGCATGGCCTACACCTCCGAGGACGTCATGGCCGCCACGATGAACGACGAGCTCATCAACACCATGGGCTCCTGCATCGGCGAGGACGTGCTCTGGGCGGGCTACTCCGGCCTCTACGGCCCGGGCGTCAACATGCACCGCACCCCGTACGGCGGGCGCAACTTCGAGTACTACTCCGAGGACCCGTTCATCGCCGGCCACATCGCCGCCGCCGAGATCCAGGGCATCCAGTCCAAGGGCGTCTACGTCTTCATGAAGCACGCCGCCCTCAACGACTCCGAGACCTACCGCATGGGCCAGAGCGTCTGGATCAACGAGCAGGCCGCCCGTGAGATCTACCTCGAGACCGTCGAGACCGCGGCCGTCGAGGGCGACGCCTCCGGCGTCATGAACGGCTTCAACCGCTGGGGCACCAAGTGGTGCGGCGAGTACGGTGCGCTGCAGGATGGTTTCCTCCGCGGCGAGTGCGGCATGGAGGGCGCCTTCATCACCGACATGTCCGCGTTCAGCGAGTACATGAACCCGATGGACGGCATGCTCGGCGGCTCTGACCTCTGGGACAACATGTCCACGGCGGTCCAGACCACCATGCTCGCCGAGTACGAGGACGACCCGGTGATCGTCTCCGCCATGCGCGAGGCCTCCCACCGCATCCTCTACACCGTCGCCAACTCCAACGCCATGAACGGCATGGGCCCGAACGACACCATCGAGCCCGTCACCCCGTGGTGGCAGACCGCGCTCTACGCCGTGACCGGCGTCTTCGCGGTGCTCACCGTCGGCGCCGTCGTCATGTGCGTCCGCGCCCCCAAGAAGGGCGCGCAGTAGGGGAGGGCGGCCTGAGAAAGGCGCCTCCTGCACGTGACCGAGCCTGGGCCCCGCGGGTTCTTCTCGCCCGCGGGGCCCTCTCTGTGAGGTGGCGTTGCGGGATCTGTGCTTGTGGCAGCCGCACCCCTTGCAGCGTTGTCGAATTTGGGGCTATGGCAGGCGAGAAGAACGACGAGCTGCGGTTCTTCTCGCCGGCGTTGGGGGGGGGGGGGGGGGGGGGGGGGGGGGGGGGGGGGGGGACGACCACCCACCACCCCCACCCCAAAACACCACAAA
>NZ_JBQXES010000015.1:70737-74297 GCF_052599055.1 Thermophilibacter sp. ZX-H3
GGGGTTATGGCAGCCATCACCCTGCCATAACCCCAATCCCCGCAACACCAAAGTCACGCCGATCGCCATAACCCCTGGTCTCGCAACGTCGTAACAGACCGACGTCGAGCGGTCGGTCCTTCTCGCCTCGTCGGCCGCCCACGGGACCACCCACGCCGCCGTTTCCGCCGCTCGCGGAAGAAGCCCGTTTTTGAAGATTCTATTGGCCTGTTCACGCTAAACTGATATATCAGTTAGAGGGGCAAGAAGCCCCGTGGAAGGGCCGCAACAACAAGGGGAGAGTGTATGGCAGAAAAGACAGCGCAGGCGCCGCATCACAATGCCGGTGCCACCAACCGGGCGAAGATGTACCAGCTCGTCCTGTTCCCGTTCAACAACGGCGCGACGAACGTGTACTACGTCCTGCTCATGAACTACATCGCCTACTACGCCAACGGCGTGCTGGGCCTGCTTCTGGCCTTCGCGACCACCATGGTCACGGTCACGCGCATCTTCGATGCCGTGATCGACCCGTTCATCGGCGTCTTCATCGACCGCACCGAGACCAAGATCGGCAAGTTCCGCCCGTTCATCATCCTGGGCAACGTGGTCATGGCCGTCTCGTCGCTGCTGCTCTTCTACGGCACGCGCCTCATCCCTGCTGACATGGAGCTGCTGCGGTATGTGGGCTACACCCTCTGCTACATGCTCCTCATGGTCGGCTACGCCATGCAGACCTCCTGCACGCGCTCCGGCCAGACCTGCCTCACCAACGACCCCAACCAGCGCCCGACGTTCACGATGTTCAACACCATCGCGTCGCTCGTCGGCATGGGCGTGACCATGGCCACCGCCTCCATCGTGGGCGGCCAGGTCGGCTTTGGCACCGAGGCCTTCTTCAACTTCCTCATCCCGCTCGTCATCATCCTCTCCGCCGCCCTCACCGCGCTCGCCGTCGTCGGCATCGCCGGCAAGGACCGCAAGGAGTACTGGGGCTTCGGCGAGTCCGAGGGCGAGAAGACCCAGCTCAAGATCAAGGACTACATCGAGATCGTCAAGGGCAACAAGGAGCTCCAGCGCCTCATGGTCGCGGCCTCCGGCACCAAGTTCGCCTTCGCCGTCGCCACCAACACCACGGTCGGCGTCCTGCTCTATGCCTGCATGATGGGCGACTACAACCAGTTCTACCTGCCCATGTACGTGATGGGCTACGTCTTCTCCGCTCCGTTCTTCATCGGCGGCCTGCGCATCAGCCAGAAGTTCGGCCAGAAGAAGACCCTCGTCACCTTCACCTCGGTCGCTCTCATCTGCTACATCGGCGTCGTCGTGCTGCTTGGCATGTGGAACCCCAACGACCCGGCGTTCGGCCTCTCGCTCTGGAGCACCGAGGGCGGCTTCCACCTTACGCTCAACGCGTACACGCTCATCTTCATCGTGCTCTATGGCCTCGGCTACGGCGCCTACTACTCCACCGCCGACATGGCCATCCCGATGGTCGCCGACGTCTCCGACTACGAGATGTTCCGCTCCGGCAACTACGCCCCGGGCGTCGTGGGCACGCTCTTCTCGTTCGTTGACAAGCTCGTGAGCTCGCTCTCCACGACCGTCGTCGGCATCGCCATCACCGCCGTTGGCCTTGCCACGCTGCCCGACACCGACACCCCCTACATGGAGGGCATGAACGTCCTCACGATCGTCCTGTTCTGCATCATCCCCATCGTCGCGTGGATCCTCACCCTCATCGCCATGAAGGGCTACAAGCTCACCGGCCCGCGCATGAAGGAGATCCAGGCCGTCAACGCCTGCCGCAAGGACGCCATCGCCGACGGCATGACCGTCGAGAAGGCCCTCGAGACCTACAAGGACGTCGAGGACATCCCCGCGGAGTACAAGGCCTCGCTCTCGTAGCGCCGCCGCGCTCTGGCGCAGCCTAGATAGCGTCTCCTCCCTGGGGCGTCCGGTCTCTGCCATGCACCGGACGCCCCAGTCCTTTGAGGGGGCGTCCTGCGCAGGCCTTCTCGCCATGCTCTCCTCCTCATGCCTCCTCCCCATGCCTCCCGAGTGACGCGTTTCGAACGGACGCGCCCTCTCCGGAGCCCTCGTCCGTCCGAAACGAGACACTCGACCGGCAGGCCACCCCGGCCGTGACGCCACGCCTCGTCTCCTCCCCGGCTGAGTGACGCGTTTCGAACGGATGGGGGCCTCAGAGGGCGTTCATCTGGTCTAAAGCTGTCACTCAGCGCGAGTGGGCCGAGGGCGGGCGCCTCACGCCAGCCCGTATGCCTCCGCCGGAACGAGGTCGAGGGTCGGGCCGTCCGGGATGGAGACGAGCGGCTCGTGGTCGCGCGGCACGCCGAAGGTCCCAAGCAGGCGGTTGAACTCGTACAGGTCACCGACCTCCTCGGGGGAGAAGCGGATAATCTTCGGCCGGTCGATGGTGATGCGGGACTCGCGCCGGCGCTCTCGTCTCAGCGCAACGAGTGGACTGCCGCCGTTCATCTCCGGGTTCCATACCTTCTCGCCCCCGTCGAGCTCACCGATGATGATGGTACCGTCAGGGAGCACCCACATGAAGTCGACGTGAAGGATGCGCCCGGGGCTCATGGGATCCTGCACGGGGACCTGCAGGTCGGGCATCTGGTACCCCAGCTGGTACATGGTCGCGCGGGCGATTGACTCCATGCCGTTGTCGGGTCGTGGGTCGGCAAACGACGCCGTCATCTCCGCCTGCCTGAAGCCGCGGTATCGTGACCCCATGGACCTGACGTACGCGATGAGCGCATCCCCGCCCAGCTTGCCCGCATGCAGGGCGGAGTCGGCGATCGCGAGCCCCTCGGGAAAGCTGTGGCGACGCATGCAGTCGAAGACCGTCCTTTCCAGTGCGGTCACGGGAACGCCGGACGCCATGACGGCGGTCTCGTCGCGCATGTGAACCGCCACAATCCTGCCCCCGTGATAGCGTCTCGCGCCGGACGACGTGGCAACCTGCAGCGGCTCCTGGAGGCGGTTTGACACGCTGAGGCCGTGCGCGACCGCGGCCGAGGTGCCGCAGAAGACCCAGTCGGGATGGAGCTCGTGGAGGGCGCGCATCATGGAGAGCGTCTGCTCGGTCTTGCTGAGCGCGCGCCAGACCTCCGCTCGCGCATACAGCCGCGGGAGCGGGGAGACGAGCTCGCCAGACCTCACACGACGCTCAAGGGCGCGATGGAGTCTCCCCGGGAACGACTCGAGGCACGCGCCGCGTCGCTCCGCCTCCCGCATGAAGACGTCAATCTCGTGGTCCACGCTCTGCCACACGCCCCCTCCTCTCCGTCTTGGTGGGGATGATAGGGGAGAGACGGACTGCGGTGTCTTCCCGGCCTCTGACGCGTCGCTGACACCGCAGGTGGGAGGGGCTGTGCGGGCCTTAATGACTTCGCGGGCGGAGCGCCCGGGCCGGCAGGCGGCGTCCTGGCGGCGTCTTGTGCGGGAGGGCGGGCCACGAGATGTCGTTTTTCTCGCCACTCGTCACGATTGCTGCGTGAGTGACGCGTTTTGGACGGACGATGCCCTTTCGGAGGTCGCGTCCGTCCAAAACGCGT
>NZ_JBQXES010000016.1:0-9041 GCF_052599055.1 Thermophilibacter sp. ZX-H3
ATGCGACACCGCCCATCCACATCGCAAAGACACCGCTCCCACCCCCCCCCCCCCCCCCCCCCCCCCCCCCCCCCCCCCCCCCCCCCCCCCCCCCCCCCCCGGTGCCTGCTCAACTACAATCTGCTACCGATACGTTGTGACGAGCTGTCCGCCTCCCCGGCTGGGCTGACCTCCGCCGCGAGTTCTGCAGGCGCGCCCTTTGCGCCGAAGCTGTCTGAGCGCCGGAGGTCAGCCCCGCCAAGGAGGCGGAGGTTGAGTTACGACCCCGCCCGTTCTTCTCGCCCGTATGTCGTAGAATCAGGGGCGTTGCAACGACCCACAGAAGGGAACCGCACGTGAAGCGTTATCAGAAGATGTCGGCGCTCTACGCCCCCACGCTCAAGGAGGACCCTGCCGAGGCCGAGCTCGCGAGCCATCGGCTGCTGCTGCGCGCCGGCATGATCCGCAAGACCGCCGCCGGCCTCTACAGCTACCTGCCGCTCGCCTGGCGCTCGATCCGCAAGATCGAGGCCGTCATCCGCGACGAGATGGAGGGCATCGGCGCCCAGGAGATGATGGTGCCGATTCTCACGCCCGCCGAGCTCTGGCACGAGTCCGGCCGCTGGGACGCCTACGGCCCCGAGCTCATGCGCATCGCCGACCGTCACGGCCGCGAGTTTGCCCTGGGCCCCACGCACGAGGAGACCTTCACGGACCTCGTGAAGAACGAGCTGCGCTCCTACAAGCAGCTGCCCTGCACGCTCTACCAGATCCAGGACAAGTTCCGCGACGAGATGCGCCCGCGCTTCGGCCTCATGCGCGGCCGCGAGTTCATCATGAAGGACGCCTACAGCTTCTCCGCCACGCAGGAGTCGCTGCAGGAGTGCTACGAGCAGGAGAAGGCCGCCTACGCGCGTATCGCCGAGCGCTGCGGCATCTATGCCCTCCCCGTCGTGGCCGACTCCGGCCAGATCGGCGGCGACACCTCCGTGGAGTTCATGGCGCTCGCCGACTCCGGCGAGGCCGAGCTCGTCTACTGCGACTGCGGCTTCGCTGCTGACGTCGAGGCCGCCGCCACCAAGGTGCCCGTGACCGAGGGCCCCGGGGACGGCACGCTCGAGAAGGTCCACACCCCCGGCCTCGGCACCATCGAGGCCGTGGCGAAGTTCTTCGGCTTCCCGGAGAACGGCACCCGCAAGTCGCTCGCGCTCGTGGCCGAGGACGGCACGAACGTCGTGGCCATCGTCCCCGGCGACCACGAGCTCAACGAGATCAAGGCGGGCAAGCTCTTCGGCGCCTATCACCTCATGACGGACGAGGAGCTCGAGCTGGCCGGCCTGCACAAGGGCTTCATCGGGCCCGTGGGGCTTCCGCACGGCATCCGTCTGGTCTGCGACGAGTCCCTGCGCGAGAGCCAGAGCTGGGCCTGCGGCGCCAACGAGGTCGACTACCACTACACCGGCGCCCGTCCTGGCCGTGACTTTGAGGTCGACGAGTGGGTCGACCTCGTGAGCGTGAAGGAGGGCGACCCCTGCCCGCACTGCGCCGCCGCGCTCAAGAGCGCCCGCGGCATCGAGATCTCCCAGGTCTTCCAGCTCGGCACCAAGTACTCCGAGTCCATGGGCGCCACCTTCGCCGACGAGGACGGCGTCGAGCGCCCCTTCCTCATGGGCTGCTACGGCATAGGCGTCTCCCGCACGCTGGCCGCCGTCGTGGAGCAGCACAACGACGAGCACGGCATCTCGTGGCCCGTCTGCGTGGCGCCCTACGAGGTGGAGGTCGTTCCGCTCGCCGTGAACGACGACGTGGTCACGCCGGTTGCCGAGAAGGTCGTGGACGAGCTCTGCGCCGCCGACCTCGAGGTCCTTCTCGACGACCGCAAGGAGCGTCCCGGCGTCAAGTTCGCCGACGCCGACCTCATCGGCATCCCGTACCAGGTGATCCTGGGCAAGCGTGGCGTGGCCAACGGCATGGCCGAGGTCAAGGTCCGCGAGACCGGCGAGCGCCTCGACGTGCCGATGGGAGAGCTCGTCTCCTGGCTCGCCGAGCGTATCGTCCCCGCCCGCGCCTAGCGTGCAAAGGGGACAGGCACTTTTGCACGCGTGCCCCGGCCCATCCTGCCGGGGCACCCTTCTATCGAGAGGAGCCCCATGAGCTACGCAGAGCTCGCCGCGTCGGCGCGCGGAAACATCGGACCCTTCTGCAGGGCGTGCCCCGTCTGCGACGGCCGCGCGTGCGCGGGCGTGATGCCCGGGCCCGGCGACAAGGGCGCGGGGCGCGTCGCCGAGAAGAACTGGCGCGCCTGGCAGGGCCTGTGCGTCAACATGGACACCCTGCACGGGCCCTTCTCGGCCGACGCGCGCGCGACGGTGCTGGGGCGCGAGCTCTCGCTGCCGGTGATAGTGGGTCCCGTCGGCGACGTCCAGCGCCACTACGGCGACCGGTACGACACGGTCTCGTACAACCGCTGCGTCCTCACCGCCGCGGCGGGGGAGGGGACGCTCGCCTGGACGGGCGACGGCCTGGACGCCACGATCATGCGGGAGGCCTGCGGCCTCGTGGGCGAGCTTGGCGGGGCGGGCGTCCCCACGGTCAAGCCCTGGGACGAGGCCACGCTCGCCGAGAAGCTCGACGAGGCCCTCGCGTCGCGCCCCGCGGCGGTCGCGATGGACATCGATGCCGCGGGGCTTCCGTTCCTGCGCGGCCAGGTGCCTCCCGCCGGCGCGAAGTCGGCCGCGCAGATCGCGGAGGTCGCCGCGAGATGCCACGAGGCGGGCGTGCCCTTCGTGCTCAAGGGCGTCATGACGCCGGCGGCGGCCATCAGGGCCGCGGATGCGGGCGTCGACGCCATCGTGGTCTCCAACCACGGGGGGCGCGTGCTCGACGGGACCCCGGCCACCGCCGCGGTCCTCCCCAGGGTAGTCGACGCGGTGGGAGATCGCGTCGAGGTGCTCGTCGACGGCGGCGTCCGCAGCGGGCTCGACGTCTTCCGCGCGCTCGCGCTCGGCGCACGCGCCTGCCTCGTGTGCAGGCCCTTCGTCGTTGCCGCCTTCGGCGGGGGAGAGGACGGCGTTCGTGCGTACCTCCGCGAGCTCCGCTCCGGGCTCGTGGACGCCATGGAGATGTGCGGCGCTGCCACGGTGGGCGACATCACGCGCGACATGCTCTGGGAGTAGCCCGTTCCTCTCGTCCCGAGTTTTACTCGCGCAAGCCGCGAACTCCTCGGGCCGGCACTCATGAGTGCCGGCCGGGGCTACGGCCGCAGCCGGCACTTCTCGGCAAAGGGCGAGAAGAACCCCGCACCTCTGGCTCGTCGGCCCTGCTCCAGCCGGCACTCATGAGTGCCGGCCCGCGACGCCTAGGCCGCTCGGTCGGGCGCGGGGAGCGTGAGCAGCCCCGCGCAGGGCGACATCCGCTCGAACGTGAGCGCGGGAAACGTCGCGCGCAGCTCGTCGTAGACGACGTAGACCTCGTCAGAGTCCCAGGTGGGGCCGGCCTGGGACCTGCAGGCATCCAGCTCCGCCCGCGTCTCAAACGCGACGTCGCCAAGGTAGAGGCGCCCTCCTGGGGCAAGAAGGGGGAGAAGCCCCCGGATCAGCGCGGCCTTGCGCGCGTCATCGAGATGGTGCAGCGAGTAGGTGGCAACGATGGCGTCGTAGCTCGCGCCGGCGAGCTCCGGGACGAGGCCGCTCGCCAAGTCGCCCTGATAGAGGTGCGCGTCGGGCATTTTCGCTCGGGCGATCTCGACCATGCGGGAGGAGAAGTCCTGCCCATAGACCTCGCAGCCCGCCTCATGCAGCCGCGTGGTCAGCGTGGCCGTTCCAAAGCCGAGGTCGAGCACGCGGGCGCCGGGGCGCGCCGTCACTCGCTCGAAGATGGCGTCCATGACGCGCTCGTATCCCGCAAAGGGGTAGGCGCCCGCGGCGGCCGCGCGCTCGACCGACTCGTCGTAGGTGGGAGCCCAGTCGTCAAAGTCCTTCTCGTCGAGCATGGGAGCACCCCTTCGTCTGTCGGTGAACGAGCTCTTTGGGCTTAGTATAGGGCCGAAGAAAAGCGACGGCCCGATGCGGCCGTCGCTGATGAGGTCATGGTGGGCCCTGAGGGATTCGAACCCCCAACCCAGGGATTATGAGTCCCCTGCGCTAACCGTTGCGCCAAGAGCCCTTGTATGAAAAAGGCGGCGACCGAAGCCACCGCCGTCATTCACATGGTGGAGATAAGGGGGTTCGAACCCCTGACCTCGTGACTGCCAGTCACGCGCTCTCCCAACTGAGCTATATCCCCGCTTGGTGCGAAAGAAACTATACCAGACTCGTCGCGTCGGTCAAGCGAGAATTTTTCTCCGGGCAGGGGAGGGCGACGGGCGCGCGGGATGGCCACGTCCCCGCGAGGCGGTCAACCTTTCGAAAACATCACCCTTTCGCAGGCAAGGGCGATGGTGCCCCGGGCTGCGGTGCGGCACAATTGGGACAGAAGGGAAGGGGGAGGGCCATGAGGGCGTTCCTACGCCTCCTGGGCCACCTGCTGGCGGTCCTACTCGCCATAGCGCTCCTCGCGGCCGCCGTCGTGGCCGTCAGGGGCTACGGGATGTATCGGTCCGCGCTCGAGGAGGGCCCCGTCGAGCGGGTCGTCGACGAGGTGCGCCGCTCGGGCGGCTACGTGAGCGCGGACGAGCTTCCCGAGGGCTATCTCAGGGCGGTCGTCGCCATCGAGGACCACCGCTTCTACGACCATCCCGGAATCGACCTCATCTCGGTCTGCCGCGCGACGTGGCACGACCTCACCACGCTCTCGCTCGAGCAGGGCGGCTCGACGATCACCCAACAGCTCGCCAAGAACCTCTTCTTCTCGCAGGACAAGGACTTCGCGAGGAAGGTCGCCGAGACGCTCATGGCATTCGAGCTCGAGGGGCGCTACAGCAAGGCCGAGATCCTCGAGCTCTACGTGAACACCTCCTACTTTGGTCGAGGGCTCACGGGGATCGGCCCCGCCGCCCGGGGCCTTCTCGGGAAGGAGCCCGGCGAGATGAGCGTCTGCGAGTGCGCCCTCATGGCCGGCCTGCCCAACGACCCCGAGGCCCTCTCGGCCGACCCGGCGCGCGCCCGGGAGCGGCGCGACCTCGTCCTCGCCCAGATGGAGAAGTACGGCCTGACGCGGAGCGATGTCGAATGTCCCTGACGGGCAGGTGTCCTGAGCTGGCGTCTCCTTCACTCTCTCACATTCTTTCCGCCCTGCGAAAAAATCTCGTGTGACGACGCCGAAGTTTTGGTAATATACCCCTTGCGCAAAAGCGCGGGCGATTGGCTCAGGGGTAGAGCACTTCCTTCACACGGAAGGGGTCGCTGGTTCGAATCCAGCATCGCCCACCAGCGGGGATATAGCTCAGTTGGGAGAGCGCGTGACTGGCAGTCACGAGGTCAGGGGTTCGAACCCCCTTATCTCCACCACGATTGTTCGGGGCCGTCGGATACGTCCGACGGCCCTTTTTGCGTCCTGAGCCGTGCCCGGAGCGCGCAGCCGCGCGCCGCGCATTTGGGGGTTGTGGCAATTCCCGGGCCGCCGGCGTTGGCGATTTGGGGCTTATGGCAGCAAGGGAGGGGCGCCAACAGGGGGTTCTTCTCGGCATGTTGCGGAATCCGGGGTCGTGGCAGGACAATCGCTGCCACGACCCCGGATTTGCCAACGGGGGCGGCACAGACGGCTGAGGGGCGGCGTCAGCGCCCGGTGACGGCGCGGCGCAGCATCATGACGTAGGCCGTCGCGCCCTCGGGCCTCAGGTGGGTCCCGTCGTCCCAGAAGTACTCGTCGTGGCCGGCGCTCTCGCCGTACCAGTCGATCACCTCGACGTTGTCATACTGTGCCGCGATGTCCCAGAAGAGCTGGTTGTTGATGTCCTGGAGGGGCAGGGGCACGCGCGTCGTCACGAGATAGACGCGCCTGTCGGGGCCGGCGGCGTCGATGAGGGCGCGAACCTGGTCCTCCCGCGCCACGCCGTTGTTCCCGAGCGCGAAGATGACGACGTCGGCCCCGTGGCCCTCCGAGACGCAGCGGTCGTACGCCTCCAGCCCCACGGGCAGCTGACGCCCGATCTCCGCGTCCATCCAGCCGTTGGGGAAGACGCGGGCGAACTCGAACTCGGTGCCGAGCGCGACGGAGTCGCCGATGAGGAGCACGCCGGCGTCCGTGGCGCCCGTCTCGACGTCGACGTCGAAGCTCATCCGGTTGATCGTGTCGAGGGCCGACGCGAAGGCGGTGCCCGCGAGGTAGGTCCCCGTGACGTCATAGCCCTCTGCCTCGGGATCGAAGGCGGCCGCCTGGGACTGCCCCTCCTGCTGCTGGCCCGACTGGGCCGCCGGCTGCTCCGCCGGGGCGGGGAAGAGCGTGACCGCCAGAACCGCGACGAGGGCGACAATCTCGACGCCGAGCGCCATGCGCGACTGCCCGAGGGCGGCGGGCGCCCCCACGCCCTTCTCGAGCACGCGATACGACGCCTCCGCCGCCAGGACGATGACGGCGAGCTCAAGCGCCCACCCCCACCACGGGAGCTCAGTCGTGCGCGTGGCGGGGTTCATGACGAGGAGGAGCGGGTAGTGCCAGAGGTAGAGGGCAAAGCCCCGCGCCCCGGCGGCGGCGAGCGGGCGGAGCCCGACCAGGCGGGCAAGCAGGCTCGAGGGCCGGCTGAGGATCCCCACGAGCGCGGCGGAGAGGACGGAGACGAGCGCGATGCCGCCGCGGTAGACGACGTCGGAGTAGCCGTTCAGCGAGGCCATCATGGCGGCGATCGCCGCGACGCAGCCCACACCCACGAGGTCGTACGACCAGCCCGGCAGCTCGCGCGCGCGACCGCCGCGGGAGGGGAGCCGCAGCGACCAGCCGCGCCCGCGGGTGAGAAGGGCCGCGAGGGCGCCCACGAGCAGCTCCCCGGCGCGCGTGTCCGGCCCGTAGTACACCCGCGCCGTGTCCGCGAGCGGGTCGTAGAGGGCGGCCATCTCGACGAACGAGGCGAGCGCGAGGACGGCCACGATGGCGCAGGCGGTCCTCCTGTGACGCACGGCGCGCGAGAGCAGGAGCAGGACGAGCGGCCACACGAGGTAGAACTGCATGGTGACACCCACGAACCAGAGGTGCGTGAGCGGCGAGGGGAGGCCGGCCGCGGCGAAGTAGGGAACCTCGCGCACGATGTAGAAGAGGTTCTCGAAGAAGAGGAGCGCGGGCACGGCGTCGGAGCCGACCTTCGAGACGAGCGCGGGCGAGAAGAGCGTGCAGAGCACGGCGGCCGCGCCCACGACGACGAGCATGGAGGGCAGAAGGCGGCCGATGCGCCGAAGCAGGAACCTCGGGTAGTCGAAGGAGCCCTCGCGGGCGATCTCGCGCTCGATCGAGAGGGTGGTGAGGTATCCCGTGAGGACGAAGAACGTGCTCACGCCGAGGTAGCCCCCCGGAAGCCACGAGGGGTTGGCGTGGTAGACGATGATGGCGGCTATGGCGAGGACGCGAAGGCCGTCGAGCGCGGCGACCCTCCTGGTGCCTGAAGTCATGTGCGGCGGCCCTCCGTGCGGTCGTTGGTCGGGCGAGGTGTCAAGGGCCATTCTATAGCCCCTCGCCCACGTGACGTTGCACCTCACGTTGAATGCTCAAAGACTCCCACACCGGAGCGCCGGGATCGGGTGGGGTTGCGCTATCCTGAGGCTCGCACCCAACGAGAGGATGGTATGAGCAAGAGAAGCTCGTTCGTGCCGGCGCTTGTCGCGCTGGCTGTCATCGCCGTCGTCGGCGTCGCGGCCTGGGCCGCGTGGCCCATGCTCATGCAGGGGGTCCCCGACGAGAAGGCGGCGTCCGACGTGATCGTCGGGGAGGTCAACGACCGACCCGCCCCCGGGTCGGGGGAGGCGTCCGAGCCTGAGGCCGACCAGACGCCGTCCGAGCCGACGCTCGAGGAGCGCGTCGTCGAGGCCGTCTCGGGGATGACGCTCGAGGAGAAGGTCGCGCAGCTCTTCGTCGTGCGGCCCGAGGACCTCACGCACGTCGGGACCCAGGTGGCCGCCGGCGAGGCCACGCGCGCCGTGCTCGAGGAGTACCCGGTCGGGGGCATCTGCTACTTCGCGCAGAACCTCGTCGACCCCGAGCAGACCCGCGAGATGCTCTCGAACACCCAGGCCTACTACGAGGAGATCACGGGCCTGCCGTGCTTCCTCGCCGTCGACGAGGAGGGAGGGACGGTCCTGCGCGTCGGTTCGAACCCCGCCTTCGGCGTGGAGCGAATCGGGAACATGTGTGAGGTCTCCTCTGACGACGAGGCCCGCGAGGTCGCCGTGACCATCGGGTCCTACCTCACCGACCTCGGGTTCAACGTCGACTTCGCGCCCGACGCGGACATCGCCGACGTCGAGGGCTCAACGCTCGACCTCCGCTCCTTCGGGGCGAGCGCCGAGGTCGTCGCGCCGCGCGTGAGGGCGCAGGTGGAGGGCTTCCTCTCCACGGGGATCCTCTGCAGCGCGAAGCACTTCCCGGGCATCGGCGGCGCCGTCGGTGACTCGCACGACGGCACCATCATGGCCAACACGACGATGGAGGAGCTCAGGGCGAGCGAGCTCGTCCCCTTCGAGGCCGCCATGGACGCGGGCGTCCCGTTCGTGATGGTCGGGCACATCACCCTCCCCAACGTCACCGGCGACTACGTCCCCGCCTCGCTCAACCCCGCGATCGTGCAGGCGATCCTGCGCGACGAGCTCGGCTATGACGGCATCGTCATCACCGACTCGCTCAGCATGGGCGCCGTCGTCGAGGAGGTCGGCTATGACCGCATCGGCGTCGAGGCGCTGCTCGCCGGCGTCGACATGGTCCTCATGCCCGCGGACCTCGAGGCGGCCTATCAGGGCATCATCGACGCCGTGGCGTCAGGGGAGCTCTCCGAGGAGCGCATCGACGAGTCGGTGACGCGCATCGTGAGGACGAAGCTCGAGCTCGTCGGCTAGCTCGTCCAGGGCGACTTCCCCAGGGGTGTGGGGGGGGGGGGGGAAGAGCGGGGGGGGGGGGGGGGCAGAACACCCACCCCCACCCTA
>NZ_JBQXES010000016.1:9051-59171 GCF_052599055.1 Thermophilibacter sp. ZX-H3
CCTCCAGTGTGGGTGTCTGGGCCCACGTCGTTTCTGGCGACCGCCCGGTGTGGTGACGGCGCCCCCACACCCCGTCACGTCTATAATGGACGAGTTTGGAACGCGAAGGGAGTGACATGGCCCCATCCGAGAACCCGGTCGAGCTCTTCGGGCTCAGGCTCGCCCACGTCGGCATCAACACCACCACGCCCGAGGACGCGGCGTCCACCGCCGACGCCCTCTGCGCCCTGCTCGGCATCGAGCGCGGCGAGGAGCCCTTCCCCGTGTCATCGTTCGCCGGCAGCCTCGTCGAGGTCATGAACAACGGCGGACGCGGGAGCAAGGGCCACATCGGCCTGCACGTCGACGACATCGACGCCGCCCAGGCCTGGTACGAGGCGCGCGGCGTCGAGTTCAACGAGGCCTCGCGCACGCTCTGCCCCGACGGCTCCGGCCGCACCTACCTCATCTACTTCAAGGAGGAGATCGCCGGCTTCGCGATCCACCTCACCATCGCCTAAAAGGGGCCAGGCCCCTTTTAGGCGACTTTCGACTTTCGGGACGGGAAACCAGGGAAGACACACGTGATCGCACTCGCAGACAAGATAACCAAGTCATTCGGCGGCAGGGTCCTCTACACCGGGGCCACGCTGCAGCTCAACGCGGGGGAGCGCTGGGCGCTCGTCGGGCCCAACGGCTCGGGCAAGACGACCCTCCTGCGCATCATCATGGGTGAGGAGAGCCCAGACGAGGGCACCGTGAGCTTCGCCCGCGACGTCACGGTGGGCTACCTCGAGCAGGAGACCCACCTCGCAGGCGAGAAGAGCGCGCTTTCCGAGGTGGTGGACTCCGCCCACGAGGTGAAGGAGATGGAGCGCCGCGTGCGCGAGCTCGAGCGCAAGATCTCCGAGACCGCCCCCGGAGACGAGCTCGACCGCCTGCTCGAGCGCTACGGCGCGGCCCAGGACCGCTTCGAGCGCCTCGGCGGCTACGAGCTCGAGGCGCGCGCCCGGCAGATCCTCGCCGGCCTCGGCTTTCCCGTCGAGGACTTCGACAAGCCCGCCTGCGACTTCTCCGGCGGCTGGCAGATGCGCATCTCGCTTTCCAAGCTGCTGCTGCGCCACCCCGACCTGCTGCTGCTCGACGAGCCGACCAACCACCTCGACCTCGAGAGCGTCCGCTGGCTCGAGCAGTTCCTCGCGGGCTACGACGGCGCCGTGCTTCTCGTCTCCCACGATCGCGCCTTCATGGACGCCTGCGTCTCCCACGTGGCAGCCGTCGAGAACCGCCGCATCACGACCTACACCGCCAACTACTCCGGCTACCTCAGGCAGCGCGAGGACAATCTCGAGCAGATGAGGGCCAAGCGCGCCGCCCAGGAGCGCGAGATCGCGCACATGCAGGTCTTCGTGGACAAGTTCCGCTACAAGCCCACGAAGGCCGCTCAGGCCCAGGAGCGCATGAAGAAGATCGAGCAGATCAAGAGCGAGCTCGTGATCTTGCCCGAGGGTACCAAGAAGGTGCACTTCTCGTTCCCCGAGCCACCGCGCACCGGGGACGAGGTCGTGAGCCTCGAGGGCGTCTCCAAGTCCTTTGGCGAGAACCACGTCTACTCGGGCGTGGACCTCAAGCTCTACCGCGGCGACCACGTGGCGCTCACCGGCCCCAACGGAGCCGGCAAGTCCACGCTCATGAAGCTCATAAACGGGCTGCTCGCGCCTGATGAGGGCACGGTCGAGCTGGGCAAGAACGTGACGAAGGCCTACTATGCCCAGCACCAGCTCGAGCAGCTGAACGAGGCCAACACCGTCCTCGCCGAGATGGACACGGTGGCAGCGGGCTGGACCACCTCCGAGGAGCGCCGCCTGCTCGGCGCGTTCCTGTTCCACGGCGACGACGTCGAGAAGCGCGTGGGCGTGCTCTCCGGCGGCGAGCGGGCGCGCCTGGCGCTCGCCAAGATGCTCGTGGCGCCCGACCCGCTGCTTCTGCTCGACGAGCCCACGAACCACCTCGACATCGACTCGGTCGACGTGCTGGAGCGCGCGCTCGTTGACTTCAAGGGCACGATCGTGCTCATCTCCCACGACGAGCACCTCGTGCGCGCCGTGGCAAACAAGGTCGTCGACGTCCGCGACCACAGGGTGACCGTGTACGACGGCGACTACGACTACTTCCTCTTCAAGCGTGCCGAGCTCGAGGCCCGCGCGGCGGGGGAGGCGACCCCGGCGCCCGTCGCCGCCAAGGCGGCGGCCGAGGCCGCGCCCGCCACCGGACGCAACGTCAAGACCCGCGAGCAGCGCCGCGCCGAGGCCGAGGAGCGCAACCGCCGGAACCGCGCGCTCAAGAAGGAGCGCGACCGCCTCAGGCAGGTGGAGGCGGCGCTCGAGCCCGCGCAGGCGCGCCTCGCGGAGCTCGAGACCCTCATGGCGGACCAGGAGCTCTACAACGACGCCAAGCGCTTCGACGAGTGCATGTCCGAGTACGCCGCGCTCTCGAAGAAGGTCCCGGCCCTCGAGCAGGAGTGGCTCGAGCTCACCGAGAGGCTCGAGGAGGAGGGGGCCTCGCTTGGCTAGCGCCCTCGCATCGCGCCTGCCGCGAGCCGGCGCCGCCGCATGCCGCGCGCTTGCCGCCGTGCTCGTCGCCCTCGCCGTCGCCGACGCCGTCCTGCCGGCGGGGGCTCGCACGTCGCTGCTCCCGCTCAACGGGCTCGCCTCCCGCCTCCTTCCCGGCCCCATTTCGGGACTCTTCGTGTTTCAGACGCCCCTCGGGGGCGCGCTGCGGGGCGACTTCGTGCTCGCTGCTATCATGTTGCTCGCGCTCGCCTGGGCGCTGGGGCGCGCATCCGCCTCGATGCGCCGACGCGAGAGGGGATAGCCGTGGGGTACCTGACCGACAGGGTCGCGTCGATCGCCATCACCGTCGTGCTCGTCATGGCGTCGGCCATCGTTCACGAGGTGGCGCACGGCTGGGCGGCGCTGAGGCTCGGCGACCCCACGGCCAAGGAGGCCGGACGGCTCACGCTCGACCCGCGCGCGCACCTCGACGGCTTTGGCTCCATCGTCCTGCCCCTCATCATGGCCCTCGCCGGGGGGCCGGTCTTCGCGTTCGCGCGGCCCGTTCCGTACAACCCGTCCAGGCTGCGCCACCCGCGCCGCGACGAGGTCCTCGTCGCCCTCGCGGGACCCGCCTCGAACCTCGCGCAGGCGGTCGTGGGCGCGGCGCTGCTCGGGCTCCTCGACCGCTCCGTCGCGTGGATCGCCGCAACGTCGGCAGGGCTCGAGGTCGCGTACTGGGCGTACGCCATCCTGCTCGCCTACGTGCGAGTGAACCTCGTCCTGTGCTTCTTCAACCTCATCCCGCTGCCGCCACTCGACGGGTCCAAGGTCGTTCTGTTCTTCCTCACGGGGAGGGCCCGGGCGAGGTACTACGAGCTCCAGGGCTACTCGATGGCCATCCTGCTCGCCGTCCTCTACGTCCTTCCCGGCCTCCTGCACGTCGACCCGCTCTCGTCCTACCTCGACGCCACGGCGGGCACCGTCATGCGGGTCCTTCTCGGCTGGGCGGTGGGCTAGGTGTCGTACCGCGTCCGGACGCAGGCATACTCGGGGCCCTTCGACCTCCTGCTTCAGCTCGTGACGAGGCAGAAGGTGACGATCGGCGCCATCTCGATCTCGGAGGTCGCCAACCAGTACCTCGAGGAGGTCGAGCGCATGCGCGACCTCGACCTCGACGTCGCGAGCGACTTCGTGCTCGTGGCCTCGACCCTGCTCGACATCAAGGCCGCCTCGCTCGTCCCCGACGAGCCCCTCGTGCGCGTCCCGGCTGACGACGAGGAGGATGACGACCTCGCTGACCTCTCGCCCGACGAGGCGCGCGAGGTCCTCATCGCCCGCCTCGTGGCCTACAAGCAGTTCAGGTCAGCCGCGGCATCGCTCGCCGCGCGCGCGGAGGCGGAGGGGCGCATGCACCCCCGGACCGTCGGCCCCGACCCGGACTTCCTCGGCCTCATGCCGGACTACCTGGAGGGCATAACGCTCAGGAGCCTCGCCGTCATCTGCGCCGACATAGACTCCAGGCGCGAGACGTTCCTGCTCGAGGCCGAGCACGTGGCCCCCCGGCGCCTGCCCGTGGCCCTCACCATCGCCGCGGTCGACCGCGTGGTCCGCGCGCGCGGCAGCGTCTCGTTCAGCGAGCTTTTGGACGGGCAGGACGACGCCGAGACCGTCGTCGCCAACTTCCTGGCCGTGCTCGAGCTCTACAAGCGCGGGCTCGTCCGCGTGCGGCAGGACGAGCTCTTCGGGGAGATCGACGTCACCCACGTCGAGGGCGCGGAGGCCTACCAGCCCGAGGTGGGCTACGATGATGGAGACGACGCCTAGGGGCGCGGCCGCGCCGCGGCGTCACGTACGGAGGGAGGGCTCGTGAGCGGGCTCGAACGCATGGAATCCGGATCGCTCAAGGGGCTGCTCGAGGCGCTGCTCCTCGTCTCCGACGACTCGGTCCCCGCGACCGAGCTCGCGCGCGCCGCGGGCGCCGAGCCCGGCGAGGTCGCCTCCGCGCTCGCGGAGCTCGCGGCCGAGTACGCGGACGCGAACCGGGGGTTCCAGCTCCGCGAGGTCGCGGGCGGCTGGCGGCTCTTCACCCACCCCGCCTACCATGACGAGGTCGCCGACTACGTCCTCTCCTGGGACACCCGCCGGCTCTCGCAGGCCGCCCTCGAGACGCTCGCCGTCATCGCATACCACCAGCCCGTCACCCGCGAGGGGGTCCGCGCCATCCGCGGCGTCAACTCCGACGGCGTCATAGGCTCGCTCAAGGAGAAGGGCCTCGTCCGCGAGGTCGGCCGCGAGCGGGACCGCGGCCAGGCCCAGCTCTGGGGCACGACGCGCCTGTTCCTCGAGCACTTTGGGCTGAGAAGCCTCCGCGACCTGCCCCCGCTCGAGGACTTCGCCCCGGACGAGGAGTCGCGCAGGTTCATCCGCGAGCGGCTCTCGGGGCGCTCCATCGGCTCGACCCTCGAGGAGACCGAGGCCGACCTCGAGGAGGAGGCGGACCTGCTTGGCCCCGAAGGCGATCCCGACGGCCCGGACGAGGACGCGCGCGATGAGTGAGCCGCTGCGCGAGAGCGGCGTCTACCCCATGCGCCTCCAGCGCTTCCTCGCGCGCGCCGGCGTCGCGAGCAGGCGCGGCTCGGAGCGGCTCATGACGGCCGGCCGCGTGCGCGTGAACGGCGTCGTCGTGACCGAGCTCGGGAGCAAGGTCGACCCGGAGAGAGACGTCGTGACCGTCGACGGCATGCCCTGCCGGCTCGAGGCTCGCCCGGTCGACATCGTGCTCAACAAGCCCTCCGGCTACGTGACCACCATGAGCGACCCGCAGGGGCGTCCCACCGTGGCCGAGCTCGTGCCCGCCCGCGAGCACCCGGGGCTCTTCCCGGTGGGTCGGCTCGACCTCGACACGACGGGCCTTCTGCTCTTCACGACGGACGGCGACCTCGGCCAGGCGCTCCTCCACCCGTCGCGCCACGTCGAGAAGCACTACGTCGCCCTCGTCTCGGGCACGCCCTCCGAGCGCGACCTCGACCGCCTGAGACGCGGTATCATGCTCGAGGACGGGCCTGCGGCCCCGGCCGGGGCCGAGCTCATCGACCCCTCGGACCCGCTCTTCGCTCTCGTCGCCCCCCGCGGGGCGGGGCGGACGGGGGGCGGGGAGCCCAACGCGGTCGTGGGGATCACCATCCACGAGGGCCGCAAGCACCAGGTGAAGAAGATGCTGCTCGCGGTGGGGCATCGCGTCCTCGCGCTCCATCGAGACGCCTTCGGCCCGCTCGGGCTCGCGGGGCTCCCCGAGGGCTCGTGGCGCGAGCTCAGCGAGGCCGAGTCCCGCGCGCTGCGCGAGCGGCCGGCGGGACGCCCCTCCCGGAGCGGCCCCGGGCGGCAGGAACGAAGATTGGGGATTCGATGATCGTTGCCATCGACGGGCCCTCGGGCTCGGGAAAGTCATCGGTCGCGCGCGAGGTCGCGCGGCGGTGCGGCCTTACCTACCTCGACACGGGGGCGATGTATCGCTCGGTCGCCCTCGCCTGCCTCGATGCGGGCGTCGACCCGGAGAAGGAGGACGCCGTGGCGCGCGTGGCGCGCGACGCGCGCATCGAGTTTCTCGCCGACGGGGACGCCCAGCGGGTCCTTCTCGACGGGCGTGACGTGACGAGCCAGATCCGCACCCCCGAGGTCGAGCTCGCGGTCTCCCCGGTCTCGGCCAACCCGCGCGTCCGCGAGACCATGGTCGAGCTCCAGCGCGCCTTCGGCGCGAGCGGAGACGTCGTCGCCGAGGGGCGCGACATCGGCACGGTGGTGTTCCCGGCCGCCGACGTCAAGGTCTTCCTCAGCGCCTCGCCCGAGGCCCGCGCCCGCCGGCGCGCCGTCCAGCGCGGCGGCGGCAACCTCGCGACCGGCGACGTCGTTGCCGTCGACGCGGACGCCGAGCGCGCGATCCTCGCCGACCTCGTGCGCCGCGACGCATACGACTCCAGCCGCGAGGCGTCCCCGCTGCGCCCGGCCGCCGACGCGCGCCACATCGACTCCTCCGAGCTCTCCTTCGAAGAGGTCGTCGCCGCCATCATCGCGCTCTCGCCGGAGCTTGCGGCGCGCGAGCAGGGGAGGCGCTCATGAGCGAGAGGGACGCGCGCGGCGAGAAGGGCGGGCGCATGCGCGCCTTCGCCGGAAACACCTTCGACGACTACTACGACCACGACCTGCGCGACCATCCGCTGCCCGGGCGCCTGCTCATCGGCGCCGTCGTGCGCATCCTGTGGCTGGTGACCAAGCTCCTGTGGCCGTGGCGCATCGAGCGGGCCGAGCACCTGCTCGGCGACGCCCGCGGGCGCGTGATCATCATGAACCACGAGTCCATGCTCGACCCCGTCGTCGTGGTGGTGACGATGTGGCTCGCCCACGTCCCGGTGCGCATCGTCTACAAGAGCGAGTTCGACAAGCTGCTCCCCGCCACCTGGCTCTTCTCGCGTGCGGGCGGCTTTCCCGTCGAGCGCGGCACCGCCGACATGAAGGTCGTCCGGCGCGCCCGCGCCATGCTCTCCCGCGGGGAGTGCGTCCTCATCTACCCCGAGGGGACGCGCGTCCGCGACGACGCGGAGCAGCAGTCCCACGGGGGCTATGCGATCATGGCCCAGCTCGCCAAGGCGCCGGTCCAGCCCGTCGCGATCGTCGGCGCCCGCCGCCTCCGCTTCCGCCGCCCCGTCTACGTGAGGGTCGGCGACCCGATCGAGTGGTCGGACCTGCCCGCGGGCAAGCGTAAGGAGCAGCTCGCCGAGATGGAGCGCGTCGGCATGGCGCGCGTCTACGAGCTGCGCGACGCCCTGCGCGATGACCACCCGGGGGTGGAGTGATGGCGCCCGAGATTCGCGTCGCCGCCGAGGCGGGGGCCTGCTACGGCGTCGAGCGCGCGCTTCACATGGTCGAGGCGGCCGCCGACGAGCGCTCGGGGGCCGTGCACACCCTCGGGCCGCTCATCCACAACCCCCGCGTCGTCTCGGGGCTTGCGGCCCGCGGCGTCGACGCCGTGAGCTCGCCCGACGAGGCCGCGGGGGACACCCTGCTGCTGAGGACGCACGGAACCGTCCCCGAGGAGGAGGCGCGCGCCCGCGAGCTCTGCTCGCGCGTCCTCGACGCCACCTGCCCCTTCGTGAAGAAGGTGCACCAGGCGGCGGAGCGCCTCTCGCGCGAGGGCTATCAGGTCGTCGTGGTGGGGGAGGCGGGGCACCCCGAGGTGGAGGCCACGCTCCCGCACGCGCCCGGGGCCGTCGTCGTCGGCTCCGCCGAGGAGGCCGCCGCGCTCCCGCACGCGCGCAAGGTCGGCGTCGTCGTGCAGACGACGGCGCGCCGGGTCCTTCTCGCCGAGGTCGTCGAGGCCCTGCTCGGCGTCGCCGAGGAGGTGCGCGTCATCAACACCATCTGCGAGGCCACCTCCGGCCACCAGGCGGCAGCCGACGCGCTCGCCCGGGAGGCCGACGTGATGGTCGTCATCGGCGGGCGCAACTCCGCCAACACCACCCGGCTCGCCGAGATCTCCGCGGCGAGCTGCCCCCGCACGCATCACGTCGAGGGCGACGACGAGCTGAGGCCGGAGTGGTTCGAGGGGGCCTCGCTCATCGGCATCACCGCCGGCGCGAGCACGCCCGCGAGTCAGATCGAGGCCGTCCGCGCCGCGATCGAGCGCATGGTGGAGGGGTAGCGAGCGCACGTTCTTCTCGCCCACGGCAAATTGCGCGCAAAATTGTACCGGTGCGTTTTTTGACTGGGCATAGAGATAGTTGTGCTTGTTTTTGTACGTTATTGGTGCGCGGGATGCGTCGGGCGAGAAGAACGGGGACAGCCGATGGTTGATCAGAGACGCGCGGACTACGCCTCGACGAGGGACCGGGCGCTCGGCGCCTGGGTCGCCGCCGTCGAGGAGGGGAGCCCCGCCTGGGAGGCCGGCATCGAGCCCGGCATGCGCATCGACCGCGTGAACGGCGTCGTGCCGCGCGATCTCATCGACTGGCGCTGGGAGGCCGACGGGGCCGCCTGCGAGCTCGAGGTCTTTGACCCCAGCGACGGCACCACGACGCCCTGCGAGCTCTGGCGAGAGCCGGGCCAGGACTGGGGCATCGACTTCACCGACGTCCTCTTCGACGGCATCCGCACCTGCGTGAACGCCTGCCAGTTCTGCTTCATGGCGATGCTCCCGCCCGAGGCGCGCTCGACGCTCACGCTGCGGGACGACGACTACCGCCTCTCCTTCCTGCAGGGCAACTTCGTCACGCTCACCAACGTCTCCGACGAGGAGGCCGAGCGCATCGTCGCCTGCGGGCTCTCGCCGATGAACGTCTCCATCCACGCCATCACGCCCGAGGTGCGCAGAAACCTCATCGGCCGCCGCGCCGACCGCGGCATCGAGGTGCTCGAGCGGCTGCTCGAGGGCGGCATCGAGGTGCACGCGCAGATCGTGCTCTGCCCGGGCATCAACGACGGCGCGGAGCTCGCCGCCACGCTCGACTGGGTTGAGGGGCGGGGCGGCATCACCTCGCTCGCCGTCGTGCCCCTCGGCTACACCAAGCACAGCAGGCGCTTCAAGAGCTCCTACTCGGACGACGTCGAGGCGTCGCGCGCGGTGGTGCGCCTCATCGAGCCCTATCAGCGGCGCGCGCGGGAGACCCTCGGGATCACGCGCTTCCAGCTCTCCGACGAGTTCTACGTCGACGCGCGCCTGCCCGTCCCTCCCGCCGAGACCTACGACGGCTACCCGCAGTTCTACGACGGGATCGGCATGCTCAGGAGCTTCCTCGACGAGACGGCGCTTGTCGCGCGGGAGCGCGCGGCTGACCTTTGCACCGTCGACGGGGCGCTTGCCGAGAGGGGCCTGCGCCTCGAGCTCGTCTGCGGCGAGGCGGCGGCCGAGACGATCGGCGCCCTCTGCCGCGCGCTCTCGCCCGACGGCAGGGCCGCCACGCATGCGATCAGAAACGACTACTTCGGCGGCGACGTCAACGTCACGGGCCTCATCGTCTCCGAGGACCTGCTCGCCCAGATGCCCGACGACCTCTCCGGCGCGCTCGTCGTGCTCCCCGAGGTCATGTTCAACTTCGATCGCCTCACCCTCGACGGCGACACGCAGGACCACATCCTCGAGGAGCTCCGCCGCCGAGGCGCCCTCGTGACCGTGAGCGTCCCGAGCCCCGGCGACTACCTCGACGCCCTTCTCGTCGTCCTTGGGCTGGCGTAGCGCGCGCCAATTACGTCGCGTTCGTCTGCCACATGTGCTCAATGTGGCAGACGAACGCGACGTAATTGGCGCGCGTGGGGGTTTTGCGCGCTCACGGGTCAAAACCGACCGCTCGTGGTATCCTTGCGACACCAATGGAATAGCAAGGAGACCAGATGCCTAAGCCCGTAGTCGCCGTGGTCGGCCGGCCCAACGTCGGCAAGTCCACGCTCGTCAACCGCATTGCGGTGAGCCGCGACGCCATCGTCCACGAGTCGCGCGGGGTCACGCGCGACCGCTCGTATCACGACGCCGACTGGAACGGCCGCGACTTCACCCTCATCGACACCGGCGGCATCGAGTCCGCTAAGTCCAAGGACGTCTTCGCCCCGCGCATTCGCGAGCAGGCGCTCATGGCCTGCGAGGAGGCCGACGTCATCGTCTTCGTCGTCGACGGCACGACCGGCGTGACCGACGAGGACGAGGAGGTCGCGCGCGTCCTGCGCCGCGTCGACAAGCCCGTGTTCCTCGTCGTCAACAAGAAGGACGACCCCGCCACCGAGCAGGACGGCCTCTGGGACTTCTACGCCCTCGGCGTCGGCGAGCCCCGCCCGCTCTCCGCCGGCCACGGCCACGGCACGGGCGACCTGCTCGACGACATCGTCGCCGCCTTCCCGGAGCAGACCGAGGACGAGCCCGAGGACGACATGCTGTCCCTGGCCATCGTCGGGCGCCCCAACGTGGGCAAGTCCAGCCTCGCCAACCGCCTCGCCAACAAGAAGCGCTCGATCGTGTCCGACGTCGCGGGCACCACGCGCGACGCCATCGACACCGTGATCGAATGGAAGGGGCAGCCCATCAAGCTCGTCGACACGGCGGGCATGCGCAAGAAGACGCAGGTCCACGAGGACGTCGAGTACTACAGCCTCGTGCGGGGACTCCAGGCCATCGACCGCGCGGACGTGTGCCTGCTCGTCGTGGACGCCACGATCGGCGTCACCGAGCAGGACCAGAAGGTCGCCGGCATGGCCATCGACCGCGGCTGCGGCCTCGTGCTCGTGCTCAACAAGTGGGACCTCGTGGAGACCGAGCAGCAGAGGAACGACGTCGTCGCGTCCATCGACAAGCGCCTCGCCTTCGCCCCGTGGATCCCCACCGTGAACGTCTCAGCCCTGACCGGCCGCGCCACGGACAAGGTCCTCGAGCTCGCCGTCCGCGCCGCGGCGGCCCATGCCGCCCAGCTCAGGACCACCGAGCTCAACGACCTTCTCGCCGAGATCCGCGAGGGCGGCCACACCCGCTCGGAGCGCGGCCGGCGCCTCAAGATCCAGTACGCCACGCAGACGGGCTCCAAGCCCCCCGTCATCTCCTTCTGGTGCAACGCGCCGGACCTCGTCGACGACAACTTCGAGCGGTTCCTCGAGAACCGCCTGCGCGCCCGCTTCGACCTCGTCGGCACTCCCGTGCGGCTCCGGTTCCGCCGCAAGTCCGAGGGAGGCGATCGCTGATGGGGGAGCTCGCCCTCTGGACGGCGCTGTTCGCCGCCGGCGCCTACCTCGTCTGCGGCATCCCCTTCGGCCTCGTGATCGCCCTGGCCATGGGCCACGTCGACGTGAGGACCGTCGGGTCGGGCAACATCGGGACCACCAACGTCGCCCGCTCGGTGGGCAAGGGCGCCGCGGCCGCGACGCTCGCATGCGACGTCCTGAAGGGCCTCGTCTGGATGCTCGTCTCGCGCTGGGCGATCGCCGCGCTCGCCCTGGGCGGCGACGTCGCCTCGCTCGACCACACCACCCTCTTCGGGACCGCGATGTCGGTCATGTTCCTCGCCTGCATCCTCGGGCACGTCTTCTCGCCGTACCTCGGCTTCCACGGGGGCAAGGGGATCGCCGTCGGCTTCGGCGCGGCGCTCGGGCTCTTCTGGCCGGTCGGGCTGGGCGCGCTGCTCGTCTTCGTCCTTCTCGCCGTGCCCACGCGCTACGTGTCGCTCGGCTCGCTCGCCGCGGCCGCGTCGCTTCCCGCGTGGTGCGCCCTGCTCGGGTTCCCCGCGGTCTCGATCGCGCCGGTCGTCGTCGCGGCCGTGGTCGTCATCTGGTCGCACCGCGAGAACGCCCGTCGCCTCATCCACGGCGAGGAGCGCCGCTTCTCGTTCCACAAGTCGGGCGAGAGGGTCGAGGGGGCCGAGAAGAGCGACGGTGAGGCTCGATGAGCGCCCGCGCCGGGCGCGTCGCCGTCATCGGGTCCGGCTCGTGGGGGACCGCGATGGCCGGGCTTCTCGCGCCGCACTGCGGGGAGGTCGCGCTCTGGTGCCGTGACGCCGCCGTGGCCGACGCCATCAGCGCCACGCGCCGCAACCCGCGCCACCTCGTCGACCACGAGCTCCCGGGAAACGTCGTGGCCACGTCCGACCGCGCGTGCGCGACCGCGGGCGCGGAGGTCGTCGTCCTCGCCGTCCCCTCCTCGTACCTGAGGGGGACGTGCGCCTCGCTCGCGGGCCTCGTTCCCGACGACGTGCCCCTGCTCGTGCTCACGAAGGGGGTCGAGGTCGGCACGAACGAGCTCATGCTCGACGTCGTCGCGGACGAGCTCGGCCACCGCGAGCGGATCGCCGTCCTCTCCGGCCCCAACCATGCCGAGGAGGTCTGCCTCGGCAAGCTCTCCGCCGCCGTGCTCGCCTCCGAGACCCCCGAGGTCGCGAGCCGCCTCCAGGGGCTCGTCGTCAGCCAGGGCTTCAGGGTGTACGTCTCCGGCGACGTCACGGGCGTCGAGATCTGCGGCGCCATCAAGAACGTCGTCGCCATCGCCTGCGGCGCCGCCGCCGGGTTCGGGGCGGGAGACAACGCGCTCGCCGTCATCATGACGCGCGGCCTCGCCGAGATCGGCCGCGTCGCGGCGGCGCTCGGCGCCGACCCCCTCACGCCGATGGGGCTCGCCGGCATGGGGGACCTCGTGGCGACCTGCACCTCGCGCCACTCCCGCAACCGCGCCTTCGGCGAGGCCCTCGCGGGCGGGGAGACGCTCGAGTCCTACGAGGCCCGCACGCGCATGGTCGTCGAGGGAGCGCGCGCCGCCGAGAGCGTGCTCTCGCTCGCGCGCTCCCGCGGGGTGGAGGTCCCCATCACCGAGGCGGTCCACGCCGTCCTCCACGGCAGGCTCGACGTGACCTCCGCGACGGACGCCCTCCTTGGGCGGCGCCCCACCGAGGAGTTCTACGGAATCTCAACGCAAGACAAGGAGAACGCATGATGAACGATGAGATCAGGGTCGCCCCCTCGGTCCTCTCCGCCGACTTCCGCCGCCTCGCCGACGAGCTCGCCGACGTCTCCACCGCCGACCTGCTGCACTACGACGTCATGGACGGCCACTTCGTCCCCAACCTCTCGTTCGGCATCGATCTTTTGCGCACCGTCAAGTCCGCGACGGAGCTCCCCGTCGACGTCCACCTCATGATCTCCAACCCCGACGAGATGGTCGAGCGGTATCTCGACGCGGGCGCGGACGTCGTCTCCTTCCACTACGAGGCGACCCCCCACGCGCACCGGCTCATCTCGCTCATCAAGGACCGGGGCGCCAAGGCGTCCGTCGCCATCAACCCGGCCACGCCCGTGTGCATGCTCGAGCCCATCCTCTGCGACCTCGACATGGTCCTCGTCATGACCGTGAACCCGGGCTTCGGCGGCCAGCGCTTCATCGAGTCGTCCCTGCGCAAGCTCCGCCGACTGCGCCGCATGTGTGACGAGCAGGGCGTGAACCCCGCGATCGAGGTGGACGGCGGCATCACGGCGAGAAACGCAGCCGAGGTCGCGGCCGCGGGCGCCAACGTCCTCGTGGCGGGCAGCTCCGTCTTCGGCGCCGCCGACCGCGCCGCCGCGATCGCGGCGATTCGCACGTCCGGCACGAGCGGCACGTCGAGGAGGGCGTAGCTGCCGTGACGCGACCAACCTATCTCGACTACGCCGCCTCGGCGCCCGCGCGCGAGGAGTCGCTCGACGCGGAGCGCGCCTACGAGGCGAGCGAGATCGCCGGGGCCAACCCCAACTCGCTCCACACGCTCGGGCGCGCCGCCGCCCGCGCGCTCGACGGCGCCCGGGCCGACATCGCGCGCTGCGCGGGCGGCCGCTTCAGGCCCTCCGACGTCATCTTCACCTCGGGCGGCACCGAGTCGAACAACCTCGCGGTCCTCGGCCTCGCCGAGGGCGCCCGGGCCCGCGACTCGCGCCGGCGCGCCGTCGTGCTCTCCCAGATCGAGCACGACTCGGTCCTCGACCTCGCCCCGGTCCTGCGCGACCGCGGCTTCGAGGTGCGCCTCGCCGCCGCCGGCCCCGACGGGGTCGTGCGCCCCGAGGGCCTCGAGGGGCTCGTCGACGGGAGCTGCGCGCTCGTCTCGGTGATGGCGGCGAACAACGAGACCGGCGCCTGCCAGCCCACGGGCGCGCTCGCCCGCACCGCGCACGCCGCCGGAGCGCTCTTCCACACGGACGCCGTCCAGGCCTTCGGGCACCTGGCGCTCGACCTTGCCGAGGTCGACGCCGCGAGCGTCGCCGCCCACAAGCTCGGCGGCCCCGTCGGCGTGGGCGCGCTGCTCGTCCGCGGGCGCGCGGCGATGAGGCCGCTCACGTTCGGCGGGGGGCAGGAGCGCGGCATGCGCGCGGGCACCCAGGACGTGCGCGGCGCGCTCGCCTTCGCCGCGGCCGCCCGTGCGGCCTGCGCGGCGCTGCCCGAGGTCGCCGCCGAGGTCTCCCGGCGCGCCGACAGGCTCGTCCGCACCCTCTGCGCGCCGGGCAGCGGCATCGTGGAGACGACGGCGCTGCCCTACGACGGGTCCTCGCGGCTTCCCGGCATCGTCAGCGTCATGGTGCCCGGGCTCGACTCCGAGACGCTCGTCCTCGAGCTCGACCAGGCCGGCTTCGAGGTCTCCGCCGCGTCGGCCTGCTCCTCCGGCTCGCTCGACGCGAGCCACGTCCTTCTCGCCATGGGCGTCCCGCGTGAGAGCGCCCTCGGGTCGCTGCGCGTCTCGTTTGACGAGCGCGTCGCCGAGCGGGACCTCGAGCGCCTCGCCGAGGCGCTCCTCGACATCGTACGTGACCATGCCCGCGACCGACGCCGCGGGCGCAGATAGCAAGGGGAACCGATGACCGAAGCAGCAGCACTCCTCTCCCTCCAGGACCTCGACCTCAGGCTCCTCAAGCTCGCCTCGAGCCTTGCCAAGATGCCGCAGCAGGCCCGCCTCAAGACGATCGAGCTGGCGCGCAAGAAGGTCGCCGCCGAGCTCACGGGCATCGTCGGGCAGCGCAAGGACGCTCAGATAGAGATCGAGGAGACCGAGGCCGAGCTCTCGCACTACCGCGAGAAGTCCGCCGAGGTCCAGGCCCAGGCAGACTCCGGCGCCCTCACGCACCGGGAGCTCCGCGACTACGAGCGCCAGCTCACCTCGCTTGCCAAGAGGATCGAGAAGTGCGAGTTCGCGCTCGGCCCCGCGCGCGATCGGCTCGAGCGCCTCGAGCGCGCGGAGCGAAACGCGCGACGCACCGAGGAGCGCATCGAGTCCGAGCGCGCGGCCACGCAGGCATCGCTCGACGAGGGCTCGAAGAGCATCCGTGCGGAGATCGTCGCGCTCTCGCGCGAGCGCGAGGCAACGGCCGCCGAGCTCACCGCCGAGCACCTCGCCGCATACGAGGCCGCCAGGAAGCGCTTCAGGGGGCTCGCCGTCGAGCGGCTCAACGGCAACGTCCCCTCGGTCTGCCGCGTGAAGCTCCAGCCCAGCCAGTTCCACGACCTCTCCCACGGGGACGAGGTCACGGAGTGCCCGTACTGCCACCGCATGCTCATCACGTCCGAGGAGGGGCAGGAGTGAGCGGGGAGCGGGCCGTGCGGCAGGGGGGACGCAGGCCGCGCGTCCTTCTCGCCGTCTGCGGTGGGATAGCCGCCTACAAGGCGTGCGAGGTCCTGCGCGGCCTCCAGAAGGCCGGCTGCGACGTCCGCGCGACCATGACCGCCGACGCGGAGCGCTTCGTGGGGACTGCCACGTTCGAGGCGCTCTCCGGCGCCCCCGTGGCGACCTCGCTCTACGGCAACCCCGGCTCGCCCATCCCGCACATCGAGCTTGCCGAGTGGGCCGACACCGCCGTCGTGGTGCCGGCCACGGCCAACGTCATGGCGAAGATGGCCTGCGGGATCGCCGACGACAGCCTCACCACGACCATCCTCGCCTGCCCGTGCCCCGTGCTGGTGGCCCCGGGCATGAACGTCCACATGTGGCAGAACCCCGCCACGCAGGCAAACGCCATGACCCTCCGCGCGCGCGGCGTGAGCTTCGTGGGACCGGACAGCGGGCGGCTCGCCTGCGGCGACGTGGGCGAGGGCAAGCTCGCGGGCGTGGGCGAGATAGTCGCCGCGGCGCTGGCGCTTCTCGTCCCGAACGACCTCGCAGGCGTTCGGCTGCTCGTGAACGCCGGCCCCACGCACGAGGCCATCGACCCCGTGCGCTACATCGCCAACCGCTCCACCGGGAAGATGGGGTACGCGATCGCAGAGGCCGCCGCGCGGCGCGGCGCCGAGGTGACGCTCGTCTCCGGCCCCACGGCGCTCCCCGCGCCAGCCGGCGTGCGACGCGTGAGCGTCGAGAGCGCGGAGCAGATGCACGATGCCATGCTCTCCGCGTTCGCGGACGCCGACGCCGCCATCTGCAGCGCCGCCGTCGCCGACTACACGCCCGCCGCGCCTGCCGGCCACAAGCTCAAGAAGTCGCGCGAGCACCTAGACGCCATCGAGCTCGTCGAGACCGCCGACATCCTGGCAGACCTCTGCGCCGCCAAGGGCGGGCGCGTCGTCGTGGGATTTGCCGCCGAGACCGACGACCTCATCGCCCACGCCTCCGAGAAGCTCCGCCGCAAGGGGGCAGACCTCATCGTCGCCAACGACGTGAGCCGTCCCGAGTCCACCTTCGGGGCGGACACCAACCGCGTGGCGCTCGTCTCCGCCGCCGGCGTCGAGCAGCTCGAGACCATGCCGCTCGCCGACGTTGCCAACGCCATCCTAGACCGGGTCTGTGAATTGGGGACAGTCCCCAATTCACATAAATCATTTGTGTGAATTGGGGACTGTCCCCAATTCACAGACGGGAGCGCAAGGTGAAGGATCTGCTCATTGGGTGCCACCTCTCAACGGCCAGCGGCTACGCGGCCATGGCCGCCGATGCGGTGTCGATCAGCGCCACCACGTTTGCGTTCTTCACGCGAAACCCGCGCGGCGGCAACGCGCGCGAGCTGGACGACGCCGACCTCGCCGCGTTTCTCGGCACGCTTCGCGAGCACGGCATCGGCCCGCTCGTGGCCCATGCGCCCTACACGTACAACCTCTGCTCCGCGAAGCCCGAGACCGTGGAGTTCGCCCGTCGGGCCATGCGCGAGGACCTTGCCCGCATGGAGCGCCTCCCCGGCCACCTCTACAACTTCCACCCCGGATCCCACGTCAAGCAGGGTGCGGACGAGGGGGTTCGCCTCATCTGCGAGGGCCTGAACGAGGTCCTGGAGCCCGGCCAGCGCACCACGGTCCTCCTGGAGACCATGGCGGGCAAGGGCACCGAGGTCGGGCGCTCCTTCGAGGAGCTCGCGCGCATCATCGACGGCGTGGGGCACGACGAGCTTCTCGGCGTGTGCCTCGACACCTGTCACGTGGCCGATGCCGGCTACGACATCGTGGGCGACCTCGACGGCGTGCTCGACGAGTTCGACCGCGTGATCGGCCTCGACCGCCTGCGGGCCCTGCACCTCAACGACTCCAAGAACCCGCTCGGCTCCCACAAGGACCGCCACGAGAGGATCGGCGCGGGCACGCTCGGGCTCGAGACCTTCCGCGCCGTGGTCACGAGCCCGCGTCTTGCGGGCCTGCCGATGGTCCTCGAGACGCCGCAGCCCGGGCTCGACGGCTGGGCCGAGGAGATCGCCCTGCTCCGCGGGCTCGCGGCGGGGGAGTGAGGCGCGGGCGCCCTTCTCGCCACCCGCGCCGTGCGCCGGCCGTTCGAGGATTTATTACATGGAATAGAAGGGGGCAATTGGCTTCCGGCAGCCGTTTTCGGCGTCAAGGCGCCCGTTCCTACATGGAACTCCATGTAATAAATCATCGAACGGAACCGCCGGATGGCCCGCCGCGCGCCCCGCCCGCGCGGCCCCTATAATGGTCCAGGAACGCGACAGGAAGGAACCCGGGATGGGAATCCTCATAGGCCTCGAGCACGTTGGGCACGAGTGGCCCGGCAAGCGCGTGCTCGAGGACCAGACCATAGGCATCAACGAGGGCGAGCGCATCGGCATCGTCGGCCGCAACGGGGACGGAAAGTCCACGCTGCTGGAGATCGTGGGCCACGTGCTGGAGCCGGACGAGGGCACCGTGACATGGCGGCGCGGCATCAGCGTGGGCTACCTCGGCCAGGCAGACCAGCTCGGCGACAAGGACCCCGTGCGCCGCGCGATCTTCGGCGACGTCCCCGAGTACACGTGGGCCTCCGACGCGCGCATCCGCGCGATCCTGGACGAGCTGGTGGGCGACCTTGACCTGGACGGCCTCGTGGGCGAGCTCTCCGGCGGTCAGCGCCGCCGCGTGGACCTCTGTCGCGTGCTCTGCCACACCTGGGACGTCGTCCTCATGGACGAGCCCACCAACCACCTCGACCTCGCCGCCATCGAGTGGCTGGCAGACCACCTCAAGCGCCGCTGGCCGGAGGGGGAGGGCGCGCTGCTCGTGGTCACGCACGACCGATGGTTCCTCGACGAGGTCTGCGAGCACATGTGGGAGGTCCACGACCGCAGGGTAGAGCCCTTCGAGGGCGGGTACTCCGCCTACATCCAGCAGCGCGTCGAGCGCGAGCGCCAGGCGGCCGTCATCGAGGAGCGCCGCCAGAACACCCTGCGCAAGGAGCTCAACTGGCTCGCGCACGGCGCCAAGGCCCGCACGAGCAAGCCGAAGTTTCGCATCGAGGCCGCGCGTGCGCTCATCGCCAACGACCCGCCGCTCAGAAACCCGCTCGAGCTCAAGCGCCTCGCCGTGAGTCGGCTGGGCAAGCAGGTCATCGAGATGAAGGGCGTGAGCTTCAGCTATCCGGGCGGCCCGCGCGTGATCGACGGCGTGGACTGGCTCATCGGCCCCGGCGACCGCTACGGCATCCTCGGCGCCAACGGCGCGGGCAAGTCCACGCTGCTCGCGCTCATGACGGGCGCGCTCGAGCCGACGTCCGGCACCGTGAAGATCGGCGCGTCGGTGCGCTTTGGCTTCATGAGCCAGCACCTCGACGCGCTGGGCGAGAAGGACGGGTGGCGGGTGCTCGAGGTCCTCGGCTGCTACAAGCGGAGCTACCTCGTGGGCGGCAAGATGCAGAGCCCCACGCAGCTCATCGAGCGCCTGGGCTTCGAGCAGCGCGAGCTCACCAACTTCATCAAGGACCTCTCCGGCGGCCAGCGCCGCCGGCTGGCGCTTCTCTGCGTCATCCTGGAGGAGCCCAACGTGCTCGTGCTCGACGAGCCGGGCAACGACCTCGACACGGACATGCTCGCCGTGATGGAGGACCTGCTCGACAGCTGGCCGGGAACGCTGCTCGTGGTCTCCCACGACCGCTACCTCATGGAGCGCGTGACCGACGACCAGTTCGCGCTCATCGACGGCCGCGTGCGTCACGTCCCCGGCGGCGTTGACGAGTACCTGCGCCTGCTAGGCGAGAAGGACGCGGCCGCGCGACCCGCCCCCTCCGACGAGCCGCGCGCGGACGGTCCCTCTCGCCCCGCCGCGACCGGCCTCACCAACCAGGAGCGCCGCGAGCTCAAGAAGCGCTTCGACGCGGTGAGCCGCAAGCTCGAGAAGACCTCAGGGGAGCCCGACCGCCTGCGCGCGGAGATGGCCGCCGTGGACGCGAGCGACTACGCCGCGCTCATGGCCGCGCAGGAGGCGCTCGACGCGTGCCTCGCCGAGCGCGAGGCCCTCGAGGACGAGTGGCTCGAGCTCTCCGAGAGGCTCGGCATCGAGTAGGTCAAGAGCGACTGTCCCCTTTGACTCATAGGGCGGCGCGGAGGGCCGCCTCGAAGGCGTCGAGGTCGGCGGCGGAGGGGTGGCCAAGCGCGCGGTCGAAGTTCTCGATCATGGGGCCGAACTTCTTCGGGTCCTGCTCCGCCATCCTGACGTAGCGCTCGCGCACCGCGGGCGGCATCTGGCCCTGGCACATGAAGCGCCCGATCACCTCCGCCCCCTCGGGCAACGCGGACTGGAACCGGTCGAGCACGCGGTCGTAGTACGTCTGGCTGCCGCCGAAGCCGCAGGTGCCGAAGAGGAAGACGCGCTTTCCCTCGACCGCGGCGAGGGAGCCTGACAGCGCCGGGTCAAGTCCGCCCTTGTCGGTCCAGGAGCCCAGAAGGACCGTGTCGGCATCGGCGACGGAGTCGACGACCGCGTCACCCAGGACGTCTCTTGCCCGCTGGGCGAGCTTCGCGGTGTTTCCGGTCTTTGAGCTGCAGATGATTGCGCAGGTCATGATTCCTCCTCTGTTGGCTAGCCACCTTGTACCCCAGGGCGTGCTTCTAAACCTCCCACTTTGAGGTTTTCATGTCCACGCGCCCGCTGGGCAGGAAGCCGACGCCCTCCGCCTCGAGCATGCGCCTCTGCTCGCCCGGGCCCCCGAAGGCGAAGCCGGGCGCGAGGGAGCCGTCCGCGAAGACCACGCGGTGGCAGGGCACGCCACCGGCGACGCCTGGGCTGCCGTGCATGGCGTAGCCAACCTGACGGGCGCACCTCGGCGCGTCCATGAGACGCGCCACCTGGCCGTAGCTGGCCACGCGGCCCTTCGGGATCTGGCGCACCACGTCCCAGGCGCGCTCGAAGAACGACTGATCCATAGCGCCTCCAATCCGCTATGCTCAGGCTACACCAATCGAAGGGGGACCCCATCATGGAGCTCGAGAAGAACGCCGCCGCCCTGCTCGTCATCGACGCCATCGAGGCCGTGGGCGAGGACTCGCTCTACGACCCCGACGCCGCGACCGCCGCATACCGCACCGCAGTCGCGCGCTCCGTGGCCGCCTGCCACGCCGCCGGCGTCCCGGTGATCTTCTGCAACGACGCCCACGTCCGCGGCCTCGACCGCGAGCTCGAGCTCTGGGGGGAGCACGGCATCGCCGGCGAGTCCCGCATCTTCCCCGAGGTCGAGGTGGGGGAGGGCGACATCGTCATTCCCAAGCGTCGCTACTCCGGCTTCTTCCAGACCGACCTCGACCTCACGCTGCGCGAGCTGGGCGTCACGACCGTCATCGCCGTCGGCGCGGACACCAACATCTGCGTCCTGCACACCCTGGCCGACGCCTACTTCAACAACTACGCCTCCGTCGTGGTGACCGACGCCACGATGACCTTCCTCTGCGGCACCCAGGAGGGTGCGCTCGAGCACTGCGAGAAGTGCTACGGGTCCCAGCTCGTGACCGTCGCGGAGCTGGAGGCGGCGCTGGCGTAGCGGGGCACGGGCACGCCCCGCAAATTAATCCGCCCCCAGATGCCCATCGCATCGCATTTCCCCAGATGGCCCTTTTGCCTTCATGCCACAGGGCGGATTAATTATCGCCTGCACCTTCCCAGCGGGACGCACCACGACAAGAAACATGAAGGACGTTGGGGGCATCTCACCATATTCGCCGCCCCACCCATGCCGTTTCCGCATGACGCCTCATGCGGTATGGGAATTGTACATAATGACGCTGCGTCGCTAAACTGATCACCAGGATGTGGAAAAGGGACAGTCAATTTTCCACGCTTGGAAAGGAATGTGATGGACGAGAAGATCGTTGAGAACCGGACGTTCGACGAAGAGCGCGCAGTGTACGGACAGAGGGGCCTCTTCGTGCGCAACTGCCGTTTCGACGGGCCGGCGGACGGGGAGAGCGCCTTCAAGGAGTGCGAGAGCGTCACCGTTGACGGCGCCTTCATGAACCTGCGCTACCCGTTCTGGCATGACCGCGGCCTCACGCTCCGCGACGTCGAGATGACCGAGCTCTGCCGTGCCGCGCTCTGGTACTCCGAGGACGTCACGATCGAGGACAGCCGCCTGCACGGCATCAAGGCGCTGCGCGAGTGCTCGGACGTGCGGATGCGCGGCTGCGACATCGTCTCGCCGGAGTTCGGCTGGTCCACGCGCGGCATCGAGATGGAGGGCTGCACGGCCGAGAGCGAGTACTTCATGATGAGAGCGACCGGCCCGCGCCTCCGCGACGTGCGCTTCCAAGGAAAGTACTCGTTCCAGTACATAGAGGATGCCGTCCTCGAGGGCTGCGACCTCGACACCAAGGACGCATTCTGGCACGCGAGGAACGTCGTCGTGCGCGACTCGCGCGTGAGGGGCGAGTACCTCGGGTGGTACAGCGAGAACGTCACCTTTGAGAACTGCGTCATCCAGGGCACGCAGCCGCTCTGCTACTGCAAGGGCCTCACCCTCGTGAACTGCCGCATGGTCGGCTGCGACCTCGCCTTCGAGCGGTCTCACGTGCAGGCGCAGGTCACGACGCGGGTGGACAGCGTCAAGAACCCGCTCGAGGGGAGCCGCATCACGCTTCCCGCCGTGGGCGAGGTCATCCGGGACATCGAGGGCGCCACGGGCGTCGTCGAGGTGACGGGCGAGTAGGGCGAGAAGGACGGTGCACACATGCGCGCTTACCGCGGCAGCACGCAAGAAAGACCGTATAGAGGAGCCAAGTCCACAACGTAAACAACAACTACGGTTTGGGTCATGATTGCCTGAAGCAAATCGACCTATAAAAGATTCGCGGATGATTTCGGGACCGGAGGAGTTGCTGGCTTCAGGGATAGCCGCATCGCCATCTCCTGTGACTCCTACAGGCGGAGCAACGTTTTTCTAGCACACATAGATTGCCTCGGAAACCAAGAGGAAACTCTCAGAGCAAACGGCATGACTATCGAATGCCCACAATAATCCTCCTTGCTGCTCTCATAATGGCTGGATGCGACATTCCAAGGTCTTCAACAGAGAGCGCGCCTCCTAAACAGCGATATTCTGGATAAACCATTTGCCGAATTGTTTGCTCCGTTCAGGGCTTTCAGATTTAAATTTGCTATAGCCTGAAAATAGACTTAATCAGAGTTGAGGCATATCTGAGAGGCACGAAAACCATGTTGTATATCTCGTATTGTCGAATCAAACGTCTTCACTCTAGGTGCGTAGGACACTGACACAAGGAGTGAAAAATGAAGAAGAATGTTAAAAGGATCTTCCTCGGGCTAGCCCTCACAATTGCGATAGGCTTTGGGATTGCAGCGCCCGCACTTGCCGATTGGCAAGGGACATACGGGACTACGATATATTACAGCAACACCCATCTTGCAACTGGTGATCACGATGGCTATTACGGTCATGGGACTGTTTCTGTCGATTCCGGATGTGTTGCTGGAGGAATCTTCTGGTTTGAGATCGCGGGAGGCGGCCGCTGTACAAATATGGTCTCCGTAGAGCCTAGGCTAACAAGGACACTAACTTTTACTACTAACTTTACAGGCGGTGCGCAAGTCTGGGGAACCGCAAGCGGTACCGCTCCGTACTACATTTCCGGACGATATCGATTCAATGTAGTTTAGTTTCATATCTATATTGTCTGCTTTTTGCGTGAGAAGGTCGTAGATGAAACGTCATTGTACTGGCGTGCTTCGCCTTCAGATGCGTAGGGCAGTCGAATCCAAGACGCTGCCCTACGCGTTCCTCGCCCTCATGGCGCTTATCACGGTGTGCTTCGTCCAGTCGTGCCTCATGTTCTGGGGGCACGACGTGGGCGCCCTCCCGTCCGCGGCGACGATCTGGGTGGGGAACGGATGGAGGTCCAACGCCGGACTCATGACCTTCGTCACGAGTTACCTGCTGTTTCCGCTGAGCGCCGCTCTCTTCGCCGACTGCCTGTACGAGGACAGGAGTAGGGGCGCGGCCTATCTCATCGCCTCGCGCACGTCCCTGTGGGGCTACCTCCTTTCCGGCGCGCTCTGCTCCTTTGTCATCGCCTTCGTGATGACGCTTCTGGCCCTGCTCCTGTCTCAGGCCGTGGCGCTCATGGCCTTCCCGGCCACGGCAAGTCCCGACGCGTACTATGTGATGTACGACCTTGCCGCCACGAGCGACCTCGGGTTCTCCCTGCTCGAGGGCCAGCCCTTCTCAGGCCTGCTCTTCTCGAACCGCTATCTCTACAACCTGCTCTACTGCGTCTACGACGCCGCGTTCGCTGGCGCGATGGCGCTCGCGTCCTACGCCCTCTCGCTCTTCGTGAGGCGCAACCGACTCGTGGTGCTGGGCCTTCCCACCATGCTCCTCCTCATGCTCTCCGCCGTCGTGCCGCCCGCGTGCTCCGTCGCGGGGTTTCTCCTGCCCCAGTACGGCTCCGCCGGGACGCCCGAATGGCTGGTGCTCGCCACGCCCGCCCTCATCGCTGCCGTTTCCCTGCTCGTCGTCTGCGTTTCGTCGAAGGCACGAGGGGACGTGCTGAGATGAGGGGAGGTCGCATCAGGCAGCAGGGGCATGACCGGGCGCTTGTCATCGCGCTCGCCGTCCTTCTCGCCTTCGGGCTCATGAGGCTCGCGGGGGCGCGCCCCGAGAGCTTCATGAGCGCGCAGGGGACGCTCGGCAGCGCCTATCTCGCCTTTGTGGGCTCGAATCAGGCGACCTACCTCTACGTTCCGCTCTTCGCCTTCTGCGCCGCACGGTTCTTTCGCCCCCTCTCTTCGGCCATGTGGCTCGCGCGCAGCGCAGGCAGGGCGGCGGCCCTCGCGCGATTGCTCCCCGGGCTGGTCGCAAGGGCGCTCACCTTCTCGGCCGCGGTGCTCGCCCCGTCGCTCGCCGCGCTCGTGCTGCGCTCGTCGCTCGAGCCGGCCCCGGGGCAGGTCGTCGGCTTTTGCCTCGTCCAGCTCGCCTTCGAAACGGCCTTCTTCGTCATATGCGGGCTCGTCTACGCGACGTCCCGCCTGCTGACGCGATCCGGAGCCCTCTCGTTAGTTCTCACCGTCGTCTACGGGGCTTCCGACACCTTCGTCTCCTCGTTCGACCGCGCCCATGACGGCACGCTGTGGATGGGGTGGATGCTCATGGGGCAGGGCGACCCGGCGAGCCCCGTCGTCGCGCTCGCCGGCATACTCCGGCTGATTGCCATCGCGACGCTCCTCTATCTCATCGCGCGCCGGGCCGTGCGCTCACTAGACCTCCTTGAGGCGGAGCCTCACCATGACGCCGCGTAGCGCGCGGCCGCGGGTCGCATGCCTCGGGAGCGTTCGCCGCGGCCCCGTCCTCGCAGCGCTCGCGTGCGCGGTCCTGCGAGGGGCGCTCGCCTGGTACTTCAGGGGCATGGGACAGGGCGGGGCGCTCCTACTGTCGATGGGGGGAGGCGCCGTCGTCCCCGGTCTCATCGGGTCGTTCGAGCCGTTCGCGATGGTCCTCACCATTGCGCCGGACCTGCTCCTGTGCTACCTGCTTGCGGACTTCATGCCAGCCCGACTCTCCTCGGACGCGACGACGCTCCTCCCTCGGACGGACTCTCGGGCCTCATGGGCGGCGAGGTCCTGCGGGCGGCTCGTCCTTCTCGTCTGCCTCCACGAGGCGGCGTCCTGCGCAGTTGTCCTGGCGATGGCGCCCCAGGCGCTCAACGCCCTGCTGCTTTGCGCCCTTCTGAGCGCTGCGCTCCTCTCCGCCCTCGTGCTCTTGGTCAACCTCGTCGCGCTCCGGCGCGACGCCGTGGTCGGCTTCGCCGTGGTCGTCGGCGCGCACGTCGCCGTCCTTCTCGCCCTCTCCGCTGCTCCGTCGTCCCTCGCGCGCGGCCTTGCGCCGTGGCTCCCCTCCGCCCGCGGCGTCCCCGCGTGGCACGACGCCGTCTGCGCCCTCGCCGGGCTTTCGCCAGAGGCCGCGGCGAGCATGCGCCCCGAGGTATCGCTCGCGCTCCTACTGCTGCTGTCCGCCCTCGCGCTCTGCCTAATCGCACGCACGGTGCGGCGGGCAGACCTGCTCTGAACCGGGAGGTTGCCGATGTCCGACTTGATAGTCATCACTGATGCCACCAAGAAGCTGGGCGGCAGACTCGTGCTCGACCACGTCTCGCTCGCCCTCGAGCGCGGCGGGATCTACGGCTTCGTGGGGGTGAACGGCTCCGGCAAGACCATGCTCTTCCGCGCCGTCTCCGGCCTCATTCACCTCACCTCCGGGAGCGTCGACGTGTTTGGCGAGCGGGTCGGCAGGGACGTGGACTTCCCGTCCGACATGGGGCTGGTCTTCGAGTCCACCGGCTTCTGGGACGAGGGGACGGGTCTTCAGAACCTGCTTCGCCTCGCCTCTGTCAGAGGCGTTGCGGGCAGGGAGGAGGCGGAGGCGGCGCTCTCCAGGATGGGGCTCGACCCGGGTGACGCGAGGCCCGTCTCCGCCTACAGCATGGGGATGCGCCAGCGCCTCACGATCGCGCAGGCGATCATGGAGCGCCCGAGGCTCCTCATCCTCGACGAGCCGACAAACTCGCTCGACGTCGAGGGGACCGGGACGCTCGTCCGCATCCTCGGGGAAGAGCGCGACAGGGGCGCCACGATACTCGTCTCGAGCCACAACGAGCCCGACGTCGAGGCGCTCTTCGACCGGACGTTCCTCATGGAGTCCGGGCGGGCGCGGGAGGCGCGCGATGGCGGCCGCTAGGGGGCTCGAGATGCCGCGCATGAGGGCGCGGACGTTCCTGCTTGCGATGGGCCTGCTCGTCGCCGTCTGCCTCTCCGCCGGCCTGGCGATGCGGGCGAGCCTCACCGATGTCAACGGGAATGCCGGGGAGCTCGACTCGATGAGCTTCCTTCCCTCTCCCGCGACGCCGGGCATGGTAGGGCTCTACACCTCCCAGGACATTCTCCGGGAGCTTGAGCGCAGCGGTCTCGACGCGGGGGAGCTCACCCTCGAGGAGTCCCAGGACCTGCTCACGCTGGCGATGGACAACGTCGAGGAGATCGCGCCCGTCATCGTGACCGGGAGGTTCACGGGGGAGCGCACCTACGTCTACGAGGCCTTCAGGTGCGAGATTGAGGTCACGGGCGTCGTCAAGGGGGAGGGCGTGACGGTGGGGGAGCGCATCTCGGTCTACGACCCCTATTCCATCCGCGAGCCAGGCCTCTACACGGACAGCGGCGGGATGTTCTCGGCCGAGCGCGTCGTCGCCGTGACGTCGGACGACTACACCGGCGGCTCCGCCCCGCTCCGCGCGAGCCAGGAGTACCTCTTCTTCCTCGAGCCGAAGACGTTCCCCGAGGGCATGGAGCCTCCGCCGGGAGGTGCGACCTACATTCTGGCCCGCCATCCCTACGCGAGGATTCCCCTCGACGTCGTCGACCATCCCGAGCGCGTATATGTGATCGAGCTCGACGAGTTGGAGACCGTTGAGCGCTCGTGGGGCGTGGAGTACGTCATGCCCGAGATGACCTTTGCCGAGGCGTGCACGTACGACATGTTCGTCCAGGGGTCAGCGACCGCCGAGCTGTACCGCGCTACCTGCCGGGGCATCCTCACCCGCGTCCTCGGCACGTAGGCGCGTGCAAAAGGGACAGTCCCTTTTGCACGCGCGTGCACCTACAGCTGGGAGGTGAGGCCGCCGTCGACGTAGATGGTCTGACCGGTGCAGTAGGTGTTGGCCTCGCTCGCGAAGACGAGCATCTGCGGCACGAGCTCCACCGGGTCGGCGAAGCGCTTGAGGACGGTGCGGTTCTTGAGGACGAGCGAGCCCTCGGCCTCGAGGGCGTCATGGGTCATCTCGGTGTCGAAGACGCCCGGGGCGATGGCGTTCACGAGCACGCCGTAGGGCGCGAGCTCGGCCGCGAGCGCGCGCGTGACCTGCAGGACGGCGCCCTTGGCGGCGAAGTAGCCGATCTGCGTGGCCCCCGCCTGGATGGCGCCCACGGAGGCGATGTTGACCACGCGGCCGTAACCCTGCTCGCGGAAGAGCGGGGCCACCTCTCGCGTCATGAGGAAGACGCTCGTGAGGTCGGTCGCGATGACCTTGTCCCACTGGGCCGTCGTGTGGTCCTCGAGCGGCGCGTACTCGCAGACGCCGGCGTTGTTGACGAGCACGTCAATGCGGCCGAACTCGTCTTTCACCTGCGCGACGGCGGCCTTGATGGACTCCTCGCTCGAGACGTCGCAGGCCACCGGCAGGCAGCGCACGCCGAGCGCGCGGCACTCGTCGGCGACCTGCTCGAGGCGCTCCACGCGGCGGGCCAGGATGGCGACGTCGGCGCCCTGCTCGGCGAGCGCGTGCGCGAAGTCGACGCCGAGGCCAGAGGAGGCCCCGGTCACGAGGGCGACGCGACCGTGGAAGTCGAGGTTGAGCATGTTCTTCTCCTTTCTTCGGGGTGACGGCCCCATGGTACGCGCGACGCCGCGGCGTCAGGGCCCCTCTTCGGCGGGCGGCTGCGGCGAGAAGAACAGGCTCAAATTCGTACTTGTCACGCCACGGGAAGGGTGCTATAGTTCTTCCTCGCACAACGACCGGGTGGTGGCGCAGTTTGGTAGCGCACTTGACTGGGGGTCAAGGGGTCGCTGGTTCGAATCCAGTCCACCCGACCAGGAATTGACGAGGCCAGGGAGAGCTCCCTGGCCTCTTTTCGTGCATAGCTGCCACACGAGCGTCCCCTGGGCCCCGCTCGCACGCCGTGAGAAGGAGGGTCGTGGCGATTCTCGGGACGATGGCGTTGCCCCGCCGGGGGGGTGGCGGTCGTGCCGGGCGTAAGCTGGGCGTCCTTCTTGGCACAACAGGGGAGCCGGGCTTGTGGCAGGCCGATTTCTGCCACAAGCCCAGCTCCGGCGATGCCATTGCCCGCCGCAGGGCACGTCGGGGCGCGGCGCGGGACCGTCCAGCGCCCCTACGGGCGCCCGGAGGCCATGTCGCACCAGCCCGCGCGCACCTCCTAGCGGGCCCGCCGCCTCCTGCCGCTCGTGCGCGCGGCGATCGCCGCGCCCGTCGCGAGGGCGGCAACGCCGACCGTCGCCACGGCGCCGGCGCCCGACGGCGTGGCGTCGCCCGTGTCCGGCAGGGGGCGCTTCCTGACGCGCCTCCCGGCGGGCTTTGAGCCGCCGCGCGCCGTCGCTGACGCGCCTCCCTCGCGTCCGGACGGCGCGTCGGTCGACGGCTTGGGGCCGGGATCGACCCCGGGCTCGGGATCGGGCTCGGCCGCGTCCTTCACGCGCGCCTCAAGGTCGAAGTGCTGCGGCGTCACCGCATAGCCCTCCTCCTCGGAGCCGGTCACTTCGATCGGGGCCACGGTGAAGCGGAGCTCGCTTGCCTCGTAGCCCTCTGGCGCGGACGTCGGTCGCAGGACGTAGTCGCCCGGCACGAGGTAGGCGTCGTCGCCGTCGCGCCATGCGCGCGCATCGGCGTCGAAGGCATCGTCGCGCGAGGCGACGCCCTGGAGCTCCTCGTAGGCGGGCGTCGTCCTGGCGGCCGGCGAGAAGGAGCCGGTTCCATCGGAGGTGAGGCCGCCCGCGACGCGGCGCTCCTGGCCGTCGACCACGGAGAGGAGGTCGTAGGTCGCCCCCTTGACGGGCGCGCCCGCGGCGGTGACCGAGAAGTTGACCGGGATGGGGAGCGAGCGATACACGAGGTAGTAGTTCTTGTCGCGATAGACCTTCCTCGACGCGTCGCGCGCTATGGTGAGGTAGTGGTTGCCCTGGCCCTCCGCCTTGAGCGGGTCGTTGGCGTCGGCGCTCTCGGGATGAGGGGCCTTGTCGATGTCGTCGCCCACGAGGACGTAGCCCGGAACCGTGCGGGCGGTGAGCTCGGCGTAGGTGGGCTTCACCTCGCCGTAGACCCAGCGGTCGGCCGCGGCGTCGTAGACGAAGTCCTTGCTCGGCGAGCCCTCGGGGCTGAGGAGGGGCTGTCCGTAGAGCATCATCGAGCCGTACGCGGTCTGGAACGACCCGCGCGTGACCGTGGGCTCGGCGAGGTCGGCGACGTCGAGCGGCGGGAAGGGGGCCTCGGAATAGGCGCGCTCGCCCGCGCTGCGCTCCCGGATCGGGTCCTTGGCGCCAAGCCCGCGCGCGGCGCGATACGCCCCCTCCTCGACGAGGTGGAAGGTCGCGCTCGTGGGCTGCTGCGTCCGATAGCTGCGGAACAGGTTCCCGGGCGGGACCGTGGCGTCGGGAGTTCCGGGATAGCCGTCCGCGACGACCGTCGTGGCGCCCTCGGGGACGTCGAAGCGCACCTCGAAGTACTGGGTCGCCCCGACGGGATAGTTGATGCGCCAGTAGATGCCTTGGGCGGGCAGGTCCTCACCGTTGTGCCTGACCACGGAGGTGGGGAGCAGCTGGAACGAGCCGTTGCCGGGGCCCGAGACGAGCGGGTTGGGGCTGTCCCACGCGTCGTAGGAGAGGTGTCCCACGGTGAACGTGAAGCCGTGACCGTAGGAGAGGTTCGCGGGCATGAACGCCACGTAGAAGTGGATGTGCGCGAGCTGGTCGTGATACTGCACGAAGGGCTCGAGCGGGGGCATGTTGAGCGCGTTGGGCTTGAAGGGCATCTTCACCACGGAGCCGTCCTTCATCTCGAGCTCGACGTACATGGCGTAGTTCTGGTAGGGGCCCTTGCCCTCGTGCGTGCTCTCGGCGATCATCTCGGGCGTGAGCTTGTCGGGGAAGGGGTTCTCGGCCTCCTCGGACGCGTCGATCACAATCGGGTCGTCCTGACTGAGGCCCGTTCCCTCGGCCGCGCGGGCGACGGCGGCGCCGACGGGGGCCACCCCCGCCGTGACGGGGACGGGGGCCATCGCGACGCCGAGCCCGAGGGCGAGCCCCAGCCCCACGCCGCAGGCGACCCGCGCGAGTCGGGCGCGCCCCGCCAGCCTCTCGTCGGGACGCTCGCGCCCCGCTTCCTGCACGCTATCCCGCACGTCCATCGTGACCTCCGCATCGTCTCGCGCGTCTTGGGTGCGCGCACGGTAGCACGTCGGGGGCGCGCTGGCGAGCGGGAGGCCCCCTCCGGCGAGAAGAACCGACGAACGGTTCCCCCCTGCTGGCGAGTGGTCAGACGATGACGTAAGGTAACGTATATTTCGATATGCTCCCGCTATATCGCCTTTGGTCAACACATTTATGCTATTGACGAGGTGGCATACATGGCGGACGTCGCTCACGCCACACGGCGTTTGCGCGGCGGAAACCCGCACGACACACTGGCGTGCCTAAGATGGAGGGACGTTTCTGCACCAGACATTGGAGGACGACATGGCACGCGTGTACAACTTCTCCGCTGGCCCCGCCGTTCTGCCCGAGGAGGTCCTCAGGCAGTGCGCGGACGAGATGCTCGACTATGCCGGCTGCGGCATGAGCGTCATGGAGATGAGTCACCGATCTTCCGTCTTCCAGAAGATCATCGACGACGCCGAGGCGGACCTCAGGGCCCTCATGGACATACCCGAGAACTACAAGGTCGTCTTCACCCAGGGTGGCGACTCCCTGCTCTTCTCCACGGTCTTCATGAACCTCGCCGCCAACGGCAAGGCGGACTACGTCATCACCGGCAACTGGGCCAAGAAGGCTTTCCAGGAGGCGCAGATTCTCGGCGACGCCGTGGCCGTTGCCTCTTCTGCCGACAAGAACTTCTCCTACATCCCCGACTGCTCCGACCTGCCCATCCGCGAGGACGCGAGCTACCTCTACATCTGCGAGAACAACACGATCTACGGCACCAAGTTCGGCGAGCTGCCCAACACCAAGGGCCACGTCCTCGTGGCAGACCAGAGCTCGATGTTCCTCTCCGAGCCCGTGGACGTCACCCGCTACGGCCTCATCCACGCGGGCGTCCAGAAGAACGTGGGCCCCGCCGGCGTCCAGATCGTGATCGTCCGCGAGGACCTCGTGCCCGACGACCTGCCCGGCGTCCCCACGATGCTGCGCCTCAAGACGCAGATCGACGCGGGCTCGCTCTACAACACCCCCAACTGCTGGGGCATCTACGTCTGCGGCAAGGTCTTCAAGTGGATCGAGAAGAACGGCGGGCTCGCCGCGATGGGGGAGAGGAACGCCGAGAAGGCTGCCCTGCTCTACGACTTCCTCGACGAATCGGAGCTCTTCTCGTCCACCGTGGAGCCGCGCGACCGCTCGCTCATGAACGTGCCGTTCGTGACCGGGAACAAGGAGCTCGACGCGGAGTTCGTCGCCGAGGCCGCCAAGGCGGGGCTCGTCAACCTCAAGGGGCACCGCTCGGTGGGCGGCATGCGCGCCTCCATCTACAACGCCATGCCGCGCGAGGGCGTGGAGGCGCTCGTCAGCTTCATGAAGGACTTCGAGCTCTCTCACTGACCTGCAAAATGGGGACGTGTTTTTTCGCGCAGAAGATTTGGGACAGGTTTTCTGGGCAGGCGCGTCCCCTTATCAGCCAGGCACAAACCTGTCCCAAATCTTCTGCGCGAAAAAACACGTCCCCATTTTGCGGAGGGAACCATGTACAAGATCTGCTGCCTCAACAACATCGCCAAGGTCGGGACCGACCACCTCGGCGAGGGCTACGAGTTCGTGAGCGAGCCGGAGGGCGCCGACGCCCTCATGGTGCGCTCCGCGAACCTCCACGAGCTTGAGCTCGCGGACGGCCTTCTGGCCATCGCCCGCGCGGGGGCCGGCGTCAACAACATCCCGGTCGAGCGCTGCGCCGAGCAGGGCGTCGTCGTCTTCAACACGCCCGGGGCGAACGCCAACGCGGTGAAGGAGCTCGTCATCTGCGGCATGCTCCTCGCCTGCCGCGACGTCATCGGGGGCGCGGCGTGGGTGGCCGAGAACAGCGACGACCCGGACGTCGGCAAGAAGGCCGAGAAGGCAAAGAAGCAGTTCGGCGGCTGCGAGCTCGCGGGCAAGAGCGTCGGCGTGGTCGGCCTCGGGGCCATCGGGGCCGCGGTCGCAAACTCCCTCATCGACCTCGGCTGCGAGGTCATGGGCTACGACCCGTACCTCTCCATCAACGCCGCCTGGAGCCTCGACCGCAGGATCGAGCACGTCACGGACCTCGGCGAGATGCTCTCCCGCTGCGACTTCGTGACGCTGCACGTCCCGGCCACCGACTCAACGCGCAAGATGATCTCGGCCGAGATGATCGCGCGCATGCCGCGCGGCGCCGTGCTGCTCAACTTCGCGCGCGACCTGCTCGTCGACGAGCAGGCGCTCGCCGAGGCGCTCGACGACGGCCGCGTGGGCCGCTACGTCACCGACTTCGCCAACCCGGCGAGCGCCAACATGAAAAACGCCATCGTGCTGCCGCACCTCGGCGCCTCGACCGGCGAGGCCGAGGACAACTGCGCCGTCATGGCCGCCAACGAGCTCAAGGACTACCTCGAGAACGGCAACATCAGGAACTCCGTCAACTACGGGCAGGTTGACCTCGGCCCCGTGGGCGAGGGCGACGAGCGCGTCGCGATCTTCCACGAGAACGTGCAGGGCGTCATCGGCCTCCTCTCCGCGACGCTTGCCGCCTCGGGCCTCAACATCGAGAACATGACCAACAAGAGCCGCGGCAGCAACGCCTACACGCTCATCGAGGTCTCGGGCGACGTCACCCCCGAGGTAGGCGAGCAGCTCTCCCAGATCGCGGGCGTGCGGCGCGTCCGCGTCATCGAGCGCCCCTAGCCGCGTCCGGGCTCGCTCGCCCCGGGAGGCGCCCGGGGCGAGCGATTGAAAGTACGCTAATATGGGTATTTCGATTGAGGAGTGCAGACCCAGGCTCGAGAGGCAAGTAGTGTCAGAGAGAACCGACCGCATCACATCGCTGCTCCGTGACATCGCGGACGCCGATGCCGCGGAGCGACAGAGGGCCGGCCGCGCCAATGCGCCCGTCGGCTCGTCGGAGAACCCCTCCACCCAGGTCCTCACGGTCGCCAACGTCATAACCTTCTGCCGCCTCGCCCTCACGTTCGCCTTCCTCGCGCTGTTCACGGGCGGCGGCAACCGCGCCCTCGCCCTCACCTGCTACGCCGTGGCCGCGGTGACCGACTTCCTCGACGGCCAGGTCGCCCGGCGCACCCAGACGGTGAGCTGGCTCGGGAAGATCATGGACCCGATCATGGACCGCGTGCTGCTCTTCACCGGCGTGCTCGGGCTCCTCGTCATGGGGGAGCTGCCCGTCTGGGTCCCCGTCTTCGTCATCGGGCGCGACGTCTACCTCGCCGCGGGCAGCCTCGTCCTCAGGCACTTCCGCGTGCGCCCGATCGACGTCGCCTACATCGGCAAGGTCGCAACGGCCCTGCTCATGTTCGGCTTCTGCGACCTCCTGCTCGGCATGCCCGTGATCGACGGGCTCGGCGTCGTCGCCGCGTCCTGGCTGCCCGGGCTCAACGACCAGGCCGCCGCGCTCGGGATTTTCTTTGTGTACGCCGGCGTCATCTGCTCGGCCGCGACCGCCGTCGTCTACACCCGCACCGCCCTCGGCATCATTCGCGCGAGCAGGGGAGGCGAGCGCTGATGGGCGCGCGCATGGGAGCGCTCTACGAGGAGCACCTCCTGCTCGGTGCCAGCTTTCTGCCCAACGATTCGACCGGGCTTCTCGCCGTGCGCTCATACCCCTGCGAGAGCGAGAAGGACCTGGGCGAGGCGCTCCGCGGCGCCGTCGTCGCCGACCTCACCGGCACGACCTACGCCCTGCTCTCCGGCGCCGCCGCGCCCGACCTCGCCCGCTCGGCGCTCGCCGGCAGGCCCCTCTCGGTGGGCGAGGCCTCCTTCGAGGCGGTGCTCCGGGGGGACGGCGGCGTGCTGGGCGCCCCGCTCGTCCTGAGGACGGGCGACCACGAGCACGTGCTGCTCGACCCGACCCCGCGCGGCGAGGCGGCCGTCGCATGGCTCGAGCTCGTGCGGGGCGCGGGCGGCGACGAGGGCCCCCTTCGAGACTGCTCGCTCGAGGACGCGAGCGGCATGCTCGTGCCCCTGCTCTGCGTCGGGGACGGCGCCGGTCGCGTGGTCTCCGACTACCTCGTGCGGACCGGGGCGCGCCTGCCCCGCCCCGGCGAGGTTGCCTCCGTGCGGCTCGACGCGATCCCCGCCCTCGCGGCGCGGGTCCCCGTCGTCGAGGCCGAGGCATACCTTCTGCTCGTCCCCGCGCCGTCGGCGCGCGCGATCTGGCGGAGCCTCCTGTCCTTCACCGAGGTGTCCCCGGTGGGCACAGGGGCCGTCCGCGAGCTGTTCGCCGGCTGGCTCCCCTGGGCCGCGGCGCTCTCCGCGCCGGGCCCCGTCGCCCTCGGCCGCGCGGAGCTCGAGGGATGGGGCATCGTCAGGGCGGGGGACGACTTCGTCGGGGCACGGGGGCTCGCGTCCTAGGGGCGCGCAGCGCGATCGGGGCGACGCCCCGAGAGGGGAGAGACAGACGTGAAGTACTCGATCAACGCGCAGGAGGCGCCTGACGCCATCGGCCCCTACTCGCAGGGCACGACCGCCGGACGGCTCGTCTTCGCCTCCGGTCAGCTCCCGATCTCCCCTGACGACAAGCGCTCGCTCGTCCCGGGCGGCATCACGGAGCAGACCGAGCGCGTCATCGACATCATCGAGTCCATCCTCGGCGAGGTGGGCTGCACGCTCGCCGACGTCGCCCAGACCACCGTCTACCTCGCGAGCCTCGAGGACATGGAGGCCATGAACGAGGTCTACGCGCGCAGGTTCACGACCCCTGCCCCCGCCCGGGCCGTGGTGGGGGTCTCCGAGCTGCCGCTTGGCGCCCTGATTGAGATGGACTGTGTCGCGTGCAGGTGAAGCGCGCTATGATGGTACTCTGAACAGAAACGAGGGGAGACACATGCCCAACACCAATACCAGCGCCGGCTCCACCGAGATCTTCCGCATGCCCGCCGCGGACTCGACGATCCCCGACCTCATGGGGACGGCAAAGCCCGCCCACCCGACGCTCACCATCGTGAAGGGACCGCAGATCGGCGAGACCTTCGAGCTCGACGCCCCCGAGATCACGCTCGGGCGCGACCCCAAGAACAGCGTCTTCCTGAACGACATGACGGTCTCGCGCCGCCACGCCACCATGGACCTCTCCAACAGCGCGCTCGGCCTCGCCACCATCGAGGACCTCGGCTCGCTCAACGGGACCTGGGTCGATGGCGCCATCGTGAGCAAGGCGAGCCTCAAGGACGGCTCCACCATCCAGATTGGCACGTTCCGCATGGTGTTCCACGTGAACGGCCGCCCGCGCAGGATCGACGCGGAGGCGTAAGGCCCCATGGCCGACGCGGGATACCTGACCATAGGGAAGGTCGTCAAGCGGCTGCAGCAGCAGTACCCCGACCTCTCCGTGTCCAAGGTGCGCTATCTGCAGGACGAGGGCCTTCTCAACCCCTCGCGCACGCCGAGCGGCTACCGCCTCTACTCGCAGCGTGACGTCAGGCGCCTCGAGACGATCCTCTATCTCCAGAAGAACCGCTTCCTCCCGCTCTCGGTCATCAAGGAGGAGCTGGAGCGCGCGGACAGCGGACAGCGGCCGAACCCCGAGCTCGGGGGGGCGGACCCCGTGGCGCTCCCCGTCGACGACGAGGAGGTCGCCGGCAAGCTCCACCCCATCGACCGCATGCCCGAGCTCACCGGCGCCACCGCGAGCTTCGTGCGCCAGCTCTCCGAGGCCGGCGTCATCACGCTCACGAGGTCCCCCCACGGGCGCGACCTCGTCGACGGGCGCGACTTCCCCCTCATCCGCGTCTGCGACGAGCTGCGCCACTTCGGAATCGGGCCGAAGAACCTCCGCCAGTACGTCATCGCCGCAAACCGCGAGTCCGCCATGTTCGAGCAGGCCCTCGTCGTCTATGCCCGCAAGGGCGGCGGCGTTGAGCTCGAGCCCACCGACGAGACGCGCCAGCGCTTCAACCATGCGTTCTCCCGCATGCTCGGCCTCACCAACGCCGTGAGGGACGAGCTCATCCAGAGGCGCGTCAAGGAACCGTTCAAGGACAAGGGCGCCGAGCGCTAGGCCCGGTCACCCGCGAGAGGAGAGGGAAGCCTTGTCAGACTTCGACTTCGCGAGCCGCATCATCGACATCCCCGACTACCCCGAGCCGGGCGTCGTCTTCAAGGACATCACGCCGCTCTTCGACGACCCCGAGGCGCTGCGCGCCGTCGTCGACGACATCGCCGGTCACTTCGAGGGACGGGGCATCACCAAGGTCGTGGGCGCGGAGGCTCGTGGCTTCCTCATCGGTGCGCCCGTCGCATACCGCCTCGGCTGCGGGTTCGTCCCCGCCCGCAAGCCCGGCAAGCTCCCCCGCGCCGTCTACTCCCAGAGCTACTCCCTCGAGTACGGGACCGACGAGATCCAGATCCACCGCGACGCGCTGACCCCCGAGGACCGCGTCCTCGTCGTCGACGACCTCGTCGCGACCGGCGGCACCGCGATCGCGGCCGCGCGCCTCGTCGAGCAGTCGGGCGCCGCCGTCGAGGGCTTCGCCTTCATCCTCGAGCTCGCCTTCCTCAAGCCGCGCGAGGTCATCTCCGAGGCGTGCGACCACGAGGTCTATACCCTCGTCAAGGTCTCCTAGCGCCCGGATGGAGGACCTTCCGCAACAGGAGATAGTCAGGCGCCTCTCTCGGCGCTTCCAGGTAGCCCTCGTGCTCGAGGGCCTGGTCGTCGGGCTCGTCGCCGGCGGCGTGGTCACGCTCTACCGCCTCGTCCTCTCGAACGCCGAGCGGCTCCTGCGCCTCGTCACGGGCGCAGCCGTGGGAAACCCGCTGCTCATGGCCGCATGGTTCGCGGTCCTCGCCGTTCTTCTCGCCTGCGTCTCCGCCCTCATCGTCTGGGAGCCCGCCACCTCCGGCTCCGGCATCCCTCAGATCGACGCCGAGGTCGTCGACCGCATGGACGCCCCCTGGCGAAGGGTCGTGCCCGCCAAGTTCGCCGAGGGCGCGATGCTCGCCCTCGCCGGGCTCTCGCTCGGCCGCGAGGGGCCGTCCGTCCAGCTCGGGGGCATGTCGGGAAAGGCGGTCTCCCGCGCCCTGCGCAGGAAGAGGGGAGAGGAGCGCCTGCTTGTGACCTGCGGCGCCGCCGCCGGCATGTCGGCCGCCTTCCATGCCCCGCTGACCGGCGTCCTCTTTGCGCTCGAGGAGATTCACAAGGAGTTCACCGCGCCGCTCATCATCTCGGTCATGTGCTCGTCGGTCGCCTCCGACTACCTCGTCTCCCAGGCGCTCGGCGTCTCGCCCGTGATCAGCCTCGCCCTCGGGGCTGACCTGCCGCACGCGAGCTATGCCCTCGTCGTGGCCCTCGGCCTTTTGGCGGGAGCCCTCGGCGCCCTCCACAACCGGGGCATGTTCGCCTGTCAGGACCTCTTCGGGAGGGTGCGCTCCCACCTGCCGCTGGCACGCCTCGCCGTGCCCTTCGCGCTCGCGGGCATCGTTGCCTTCGTGTGGCCGGAGCTCCTCTGCGGCGGCGACGCCATCATCGAGCTCCTCGAGTCCCCCCAGGGGCTCGGCGTCGCGGCCATCCTCGCGCTCCTGCTCGGCAAGTACCTCTTCACCACCGTCTGCTTCGGCTCCGGGGCGCCGGGAGGGACGCTCCTGCCGCTCGTGGTCATGGGGGCGCTCATGGGCGGCCTCTTCGCGCGCGCTGTGGGAGCGCTCGGCGTGCCGGGGGAGTACTTCCCGAACTTCGTCGCGCTCGGCGTGGCCGGGCTCTTCTCGGGCGTCGTGAGGGCGCCCGTGACGGCCGTCGTGCTCGTGTTCGAGCTCACCGGGTCGCTCGACGCGCTTCTCTCGGCCTCGATCGTGTCCGTCGTGGCCTATGTGACCGCCAACCTCACCGAGACCGAGTCGTTCTACGAGCACCTGCTCGCGGCGCTTCTCGGCTCCTCGGGTCGCGCGGCCGAAGAGGGGACGGCGGGCGGCAAGTCGCTCCAGACCATCCTCGTGGGCGCGGGGAGCCGCCTGGAGGGGATGCTCGTCCGCGAGGTGCCGTGGCCCGACGGGATGCGCGTCGTGACGATCGAGCGCGCGGGCGGTGACGTGGTGCCCACCGGGAGCACGCGCATCGAGGCGCTCGACCGCCTCCTGGTCATCGTCGACTCGTCGGTGACCGACGACGCCTTCCTCAAGCTCCGCCTCATGTCCTCGCAGCGCGTCCTCTGATGGGGGATTTTTCCCGTTATCGATACTTTACATAAGATATATTATCACGGTTTTAGAAACTGCAGAAAGAGAAGAGGACCGCCGCCTCGACGTGGTGTCCGAGACGACGGTCCGAGAACCCGTGAGATGGCGTCACCCCTCGACGGGATATCCCAGGTACGCAGCGACGCTCGTCGCGGCGATGGCGCCGTCCGAGGCCGCCGTGACAATCTGCCTGAGCGGCTTTCGCCTCACGTCGCCCGCCACGAAGAGCCCCGGGGTCGTCGTGGCCATGCGCTCGTCCGTCACCGCATAGCCGCTCTCGTCGAGCTCGACGAGACCCCTCAGAAGCCCCGACTCGGGCACGCGGCCCACGAGGACGAAGATCCCGAACGAGCCCTCCTCATAGGTCTCGACGCGCGTCTTGCCGGTGGCGTTGTCGCGGAACGTGACGCTCGACGGGAGCTCGCCGCCGTCGACCTCGACGATGCTCGTCATGAGGCGCAGCTCGACCTTCTCGTTGCGCTCGAGCTCCGACACGACGGATGCCTGCGCCCTCAGGTGGTTCTTGCGCACGACCACGGTGACCTTGCTCGCGAACCGCGTCAGGAAGAGCGCCTCCTCGGCAGCCGAGTTTCCCCCACCGATTACGAACACCTGTTTGCCTCTATAGAACATCCCGTCGCAGGTGGCGCAGTACGAGACGCCGTGCCCCGCGAAGCGGTCCTCGCCATCGAAGCCGGCCTTGCGCGGCTGCGCGCCGGCGGAGACGATGACGGAGGCGGCATCATACGCGGCCGACGGCGTGCGGACCAGGAAGCGGCCGGTCTCGGCGTCTCGCTCAAGCGACTCGACGGGCTCCATCCTGATGTCCGCCCCAAGGCCCTCCGCCTGCTCCCGCATGGCCTCCGTGAGGCCGTATCCGTCCGCGTGCGGGACGCCCGGGTAGTTGTCGACCTCGCTCGTGAGGATGACCTGACCGCCGAGGGCCTCCCGCTCGAGCGTCACCGCATCGAGAAGCGAGCGGCTCGCGTAGATGGCGGCCGAGAGGCCGGCAGGCCCCCCGCCCACGATGACAAGGTCCTTCTGAGTTGCTTCCATGATGCGGGCTCCTCCCCTGCTCCTGACTTCCTTTCTCTGATGGTACCCCATGCTCCCCCGCTGCAACGCCAAAATGAGAGAGGGCGGCCCACATATAGCGAACCACCCTCTCGTCAACGAAATATGCGGGACGGCTCACCCTAGTCGTCCGCCTCCGCGGACGGGCGGCCCGGAAGGATCAGGTTGAGCAGGATGCCCGCCAGCGCCGAGGTGGCCATGCCGGGAAGAGTGTAGTCGCCGATGGGGATGGCGATGCCGGAGGTCTCCATGCCCACGCCGAGGATGATGACGACCGACGCGATCATGAGGTTGCGGTTGACGTCGAAGTCGACGCGGTTGGAGACGAGCATGCGCAGGCCATTCGACGCGATGAGGCCGAAGAGCAGGAGCGACACGCCGCCCATGACCGGGCTCGGGATCGACTGGATGAGCGCCGCAAGCTTGGGGCAGAAGCCGCCGATGACGAGGGCGAACCCGCCCGCGTACCAGAAGATCTGCGTCGAGTAGACGCGGGTCACGCTCATGACGCCGATGTTCTCCGCATAGGTGGTCGTCGGGGGTCCGCCGAGGAAGCCGGAGATCATCGTGGAGATGCCGTCGCCGGCGAGCGAGCGCGGCAGCATGGAGCGATAGTCCTTGCCCACGATCTCGCCGACCGCGAGCAGGTGGCCGATGTGCTCGATGACCACGACGACGGCGACCGGGGCGACGAGCGCGACCGCGCCCCAGTCGAAGCGCGGCGCCGAGACGCTCGGCAGGCCGACCCAGGCGGCCTGCGCGACGGGCGAGAAGTCGACGAGGCCGAAGGGGATGGAGACGAGATACCCGACGATGATGGCGAGAAGGACGGGGATGGTGCCGAACATGCCGCCCATGCTCGAGAAGACCACGGCAGCGACCAGCGTCACAGCGGCGACGATGGCGCCGACGCCGAAGAACGCGGACGTGCCGTCCGGCAGGTCGGTCATGAAGGCCATGTCGGCCGCGGTCGCGGAGAGGCCGACGCCGATGACGACCATCACCGAAGCGACGAGGACGGGCGGCAGGAAGCGGTCGAGCCAGCCCGTGCCCACGAGGCGGATGATGCCGGCGACGACGAGGAACACCATGCCGGCGACGATGACGCCGGACATGGCGGCGTCAAGCCCCTTGGTCGCGCCGACGGCGAGGATGGGGCTGATGAAGGCGAACGAGCTGCCGAGGTAGCTCGGAATCTTGTTGCCGGTCACCAGCAGGTAGCAGATCGTTCCGATGCCCGAGCACATGATGGCGACGTTGGGGTCGAGCCCGGTGAGGACCGGGACGAGCACCGTCGAGCCGAACATCGACATCATGTGCTGGATGCCGAGCGGAATGGCGCGGCCGACCGAGACGCGGTCGTCGACGCCGATGACCTCACGCTCATGAGAGCTCATGAGACCTCCCTTCGGGACGTGCGTACAAGAAAGCGGGCCCGGGCGCCGTGCCCGGGCCCGCGCAGGGGCGCCTCGCGCTAGACGACGAGGAAGTAGACGAGGAAGGCGACGGCAGCGACCCACATGAGCGGCTTGACCTTCTTGAGCTGGCCGGTGACGGCGGCGACGATCACGTACGCGATGAAGCCGAAGCCGATGCCGTTCGAGATCGAGTAGGTCATCGGGACGCCGGCCACGATGAGGAAGGCGGGCAGGCCCTCGAGGAGGTCGGACCAGTCGATCTCCGCGACCTCGCTCATCATGAGGAAGCCGACGAACACGAGGGCGCCGCAGGTGGTGGCGGAGTTGACGATGGAGATGAGCGGCGAGAAGAACGCGGCGATGATGAACAGCACGCCGGCGGTGACGGAGGTGAGGCCGGTGCGGCCGCCGTCGGCAGCGCCGGAGGCGGACTCGACGAACGTGGTGATCGAGGAGGCGCCGGTCAGGCCGCCCACCGCGGCGGCGGCGGAGTCGACGATCAGGATCTCCTTGATGTTCTGGACGCGGCCATCGGGCTCGAGGAACTCACCCTGCTTGGCCACCGCCATCGCGGTCCCCATGGTGTCGAAGAAGTCGGACATCATGAGGGAGAACGCGAAGACGAGCAGCGTGGGGTTGGTGACGACCTTGGCGATGCCCATCACTCCGGCCTCGTCGGCGAGGAACGGGGCGCCGAAGGAGGAGAAGTCGAGGCCGGACACGATGCCGGCGGGAAGCTGCGTGACGCCGAGGGGGATGCCGGCGACGACGGCGACGATGATGCCGAGCAGCAGCGAGCCCTTGACGTTCATGGCGTACAGCACGATCGTCGCGATGATGGAGATGAGGCCGACGAGGAAGGTCGGGCTGAAGACGTCGCCGAGGGCGACCATCGTGGACTCGTCGGCGACGATGATGCCGCCGTCCTTGAGGCCGATCATCGCGATGAACAGGCCGAGGCCGACAGAGATCGCGTGGCGCAGGGACACGGGGATCGCGTCCATGATGGCCTCGCGCAGGCCGCAGAGGACAAGGATGAGGATCGCGATGCCCTCGATGAAGATGACGGCGCTCGCGGCGTGCCAGTCACCGCCCGCGATGGCGGTCAGGCTGAACGCGAAGACGGCGTTGACGCCCATGCCGGAGGCGCAGGCGAGCGGGCGGTTGGAGAACAGGCCCATGCAGATCGTCATGATGCCGGCGCCAACGCAGGTGGCGGTGACGGCTGCCGTCGCGGGAATGCCCGCCTGGGTGAGCAGCGAGGGGTTCACCGCGATGATGTACGCCATCGCGAGGAACGTCGTCAGGCCGGCGCGAAGCTCCTGTCCGACGCTCGACCCCCTCTGCTGGGCCTTGAAGAACTTTTCCATGTAATGCATCCCTTTCCGTTGTGACACGTACACTGCGTTCGGACGCCGCACGGGCGGCGGGGGAACCTGATGCGCGGGGCCTAGACGCCGCTCGAGCCGAAGCCGCCGGCGCCGCGGTCGGTCTCGTCGAGCTCGTCGACCTCGACGAGGCGGACGACGGGGACGCGCTGGATGACGAGCTGCGCGATGCGCTCGCCGCGCTCGATGCGTATGGGCTTGCGGTCGTCGAGGTTGACGGCGCAGACCTTGAGCTCGCCGCGGTAGTGGGCGTCGATGAGGCCGGGGGTGTTCGCCATCGAGAGGCCCTCGCGCAGCGCAAGGCCGCTTCTGGGCTGCACGAAGCCCGCGTAGCCCTCCGGGATGGCGATGGCGAGGCCCGTCGAGACGAGCCGGCGCTCGTGCGGGGCGAGCGTCACGTCCTCGTTGGCCCTGAGGTCGAGCCCGGCGTCCCCCTCGTAGGCGTAGGTCGGCAGCTCGACCGTGGGGTCGAGCCGCTTGATGGGAAGGTCGATCCTGTCGTCAGTCATTAAGGCTCCTCAGCTCCTCGCTGAACTCGTCGACGTCCTTGAAGTCGCGGTACACGGAGGCGAAGCGGACGTAGGCGACCTTGTCGATGGAGACCAGGCGCTTGAGCACCATGCTGCCCAGGTCGGCTGAGGTGACCTCCGTCCTGCCGGAGTCGCGAAGCGTGGACTCGATGTTGTCGATGAGCCCCGTGAGGGCGCTCATGGGGACGTCGCGCTTCACTGTGGCCGTGAGGAGGCCGCGCATGAGCTTCTGCCGGTCGAAGGGCTCCTTGTGGCCGTCGCGCTTGATGACCAGGAGCGGGACCTCCTCGCAGCGCTCGTACGTGGTGAACCTGAACCCGCAGCTCGTGCACTCTCGTCGACGCCTGATGGCGTCATTGCTCTCCGAGGGCCTCGAGTCGACGACCTTCGACTCCTCGCAACCGCATTTAGGACAGCGCATCTAACCTCCTCGGCAAACGGCACCTAGTGAAGTTATCACAAAATGCACAAAGATGCCGCGGTCGGGCCGTCTTGAAATGCGTTGGAAAGGAAGGGCCGCTATCCCCTCGCAGGAACGACGAGGGACTGGCCGGGCCGCAGCGAGGCGTCATCGAGGGAGTTGGCGTCCGCGATCCAGCGCACGAGGTCCGCGGTCTCGACGCCGTCGACGGGGCGCTCGGCCGCGATGCCCCAGAGGGAGTCGCCCTCCGAGACCGTGACGGTCGTCGTGGCGACGCCCTCGAGGGCTCGGGCGCGCGAGGACGATATGACGAGGTCGGAGAGGATGGACCCGAGCACGATGGCGGCCACGACGGCGACGCCCGCGACGAGGGCCAGGCCGAGCTGCCTCGCGTCGAGCTCCCCCGCGCGCCGCACCGGCGCTCCGTGCCTGCGACCAAGGCCTCCCTCGACCAGGGTGAGGCGGCGTGCGGGACGCGCAGCGAGCGCGGCGGTGCCCTCGAAGGCGTAGACGGCGGTGCAGGCGTTGTGGCTCATGGTGTCCCCTCTCGTTCTGTGTGCTGGGACGGTTATATCGGACGGGCCGGACAATAATTGGCCCCTCGGAATTACCGGAACGTCTGTACTCAATTATGGTGGTACAATTGTTCGTGTCAAGAGATTTGACGAACAAATGTTTGCGAATTTCTCGAAATCGGCTATGATGGGATGACGGAGGACAAGGAGGCACAACATGACACGTGGAAAGCTCGGCAAGCGTCAGCTCGCCATCTACGACTTCATCCGCACCTACTCGACCGAGCACGGCTATCCGCCCTCGGTGCGCGAGATCGGTGCCGCCGTGGGCCTCGCCTCGCCCTCGACGGTCCACATGCATCTCAAGGTGCTCGAGGAGCACGGGCTCATCCGCAGGGACTCCAAGAAGCCGCGCACGATCGAGGTCGTGGACAAGCAGGCGTCCTCCACGGACGAGCAGGTTCCGCAGGCGAGCGTCTCCCAAGACGTCGACCGCAACCTCATCTCGCTGCCGCTCGTCGGGCGCGTCGCCGCCGGGACGCCCATCCTCGCCGAGCAGAACGTCGAGGAGACGCTCACCCTCCCCACCTCGATCGTCGGTGACGCGAGCTCCTTCATCCTGCGCGTGCGCGGGGAGTCGATGATCAACGCGGGGATCTTCGACGGTGACTACATCGTCGTGAAGGAGCAGCACGACGCGCACAACGGTGAGATCGTCGTCGCCCTCATCGACGACTCCGCCACGGTGAAGACCTTCTACCGCGAGCGCGACCGCGTGCGGCTGCAGCCGGAGAACGACAGCATGGACCCGATCTACGTCGACGACCCCGTCATCCTCGGCAGGGTGACGGCCCTCATCCGCTCCATCTCGTAGGTGGGCGGCTCAGACAGGCCGCAGGGCGGTCGCATCGGGGCCTTCGACGCGGCGCGCGGCCTTTCCGTCATATCGATGGTTCTCTTCCACCTCTGCTATGACCTGCGCTTCATCTACGGCCTCGACCTCGGGTGGTTCGCCCCTCCCCTCCAGGACGTCTGGCGGGCGAGCATCTCATGGACCTTCGTCTTTATCGCGGGCTGCATGTTCCCGCTCTCAAGGAGCAACCTGAGGCGGGGGGCGCAGTACGCGGCCGTCGCGCTCGCCATCTTCGTCGTGACGAGCGTCGCGTCGGTCGATACGCCCATATCGTTCGGCATCATCTACTGCATGGCCGCCTGCACGCTCGTCACGTGGGCGCTCGCGGCGGGAGGCCTCGTCCCGCGCGGGCCCGTCGCCGCGGCCGCCCTCCTCGTCGCCTTCGTCGCGCTGCTCGGCCTGCCGCGCGGCTTCGTCGGCATCGGCCCCGTGAGCGTCGCCCTGCCTGAATGGGCCTATGGGAGCGAGTGGCTCTCCTGGCTGGGGCTGCCCGGGCCCGCCTTCTCCTCGGGGGACTACTACCCGCTCCTCCCCTATCTCATGCTCTACCTCGCCGGGGCCGCGATGGGGTCATCCTGGGCCGAGCGGGGCTATCCCGGCTGGGCCCGCCGGCTACGCGTCGCCCCGCTCAACTTCGTCGGAAGGCATGCCCTGGCCGTCTATGTCATCCACCAGCCCGTCCTTCTCGTCCTCTGCGAGGCCCTCGAGCTCGTCTTCGGATAGCACCTCGTACGGTGCGAGCGTGCGCGCCATGCGCTCGTCGGCCTTGACCGTGGCCATGAGGCCGCCCTGGACGTAGCTCTCTCGCATGACCTGGCATCGCTCGTGGACCATCTTCATGAGCAGGCCCTTGTCGTAGGGCACGAGCACGCTCATGGTGACGCTTCCCTCGGCGGCCTCCCGCGCGATCCTATAGAGCAGCCCCCGCACGCCCCAGCCGGTGCGGGCGGAGATGGCAACGGCGTCGGGATGGGCCGCACCCGCCTCGCGCAGCCCCTCCTGGTCGAGGAGGTCGCACTTGTTGAGGACGGTGACGCTCCTGATCCCAGACGCGCCGATGTCATCCAGCACGGAGCGGACGGCATCGATCTCGAGCTCTCGGTGGGGGTCCGAGGCGTCGACGACGAGAAGGACGAGGTCGGCGGCGCGGACCTCGGCAAGCGTCGACTTGAAGGACTCGACGAGCGTCGTCGGGAGCTTCTGGATGAACCCGACGGTGTCGGTGAGGGTGACCTTTCTCCCCTCGTCGAGCACGAGCGAGCGCGTCGTGGGGTCGAGCGTCGCGAAGAGCTCGTCCTTCGCGTAGACGTTCGCGCCCGTGAGGAGGTTCAGCAGGGTCGACTTGCCCGCGTTGGTGTAGCCGACGAGCGCGACCCGCCAGACGCCGGAGTCCCAGCGGGCCTTGCTCTGCACGCCCCGGCGCCGCTCGAGCCGCTCGAGCTCGCGGCGAAGGGTGGAGATGCGCGACCTCACGAGCCTGCGGTCGACCTCGAGCTGGCTCTCACCCTGGCCGAAGCGGCTCCCGATGCCGCCCCTCGTCTGCTCGCCCACGAGGTGGCTCCACATGCCGCGAAGGCGCGGCAGGACGTACTGGAGCTGGGCGAGCTGCACCTGGAGCCGCCCCTCGTGCGTCCGGGCGTGGACGCCGAAAATGTCGAGGATGAGCGCGGTGCGGTCGATGATCTTGACGGGCTCCCCCACCGCGCGCTCGAGGTTCGCCTGCTGCGAGGGGGTGAGCTCGTCGTCGAAGATGACGACGTCGGCCCCGAGCTCGCGGACGAGCGAGCAGAGCTCCTCGACCTTGCCGCGCCCGATGAACGTCCGCGGCACGGGGGCGTCGAGGCGCTGGTACATGGTATGGACGACCTCGGCCCCGTCGGTCTCGGCGAGGCGGGCGAGCTCGGCGAGGGACTCCTCGCAGGACCACTCCGACCTGCCGAGGTCCACGCCGACGAGAATGGCGCGCTCCGGCACGGGCGCCGTCGAGAGCGGGCTAAATCGAGGCATGGGGCTCACCCCCGAGCTCGGAGACGATGACCCGCGCGGCGGCCTCCGGCGTGATGTCGTCGAGGTCGAGCCAGCGCACGCGGCCGTCGCGCCTGAGCCAGGACAGCTGTCGCTTGGCGTAGCGCCGGCTCCTGAGCTTCACGAGCTCCACCGCCTCGTCGAGCGTCATCTCGCCCGCGAGCGCGCCGAGGACCTCCTTGTAGCCGATCGCCTGCCCGGCCGTCGTCCCAGGGGTGAGGCCGCGCCTCGCGAGCCCGGAGACCTCCTCCACGAGCCCCTGGGAGACCATGCGGTCCACGCGCTCGTCGATGCGGGCGTAGAGGCGCTCCCGAGACATCGTGAGACCCCAGATGCGCGCGTCGTAGTGGAGCGCGCGGCGGCGGAGCCCCTCGTGATGACGGGCGTAGGAGACGCCCTCGTCGAGCATCTCGAGCGCGCGGACGACGCGCCTCACGTTGTTGGGGTGGATGAGCGCGGCACTCTCGGGGTCGCGCCCCGCGAGCAGAGCATGGAGCCACTCCGCGCCCCGCTCGGCCGCGAGCGCCTCGTAGCGCTCGCGCGAGGCCGCCCCGCGCTCGCCGGACGGGAACTCCATCTCGTCGATGACGGCGTCGAGGTAGAGACCCGTGCCCCCCGCGAGCACGGGGGTGACGCCCCTTCGCAGCGCCTCATCGACGCACGCTCGGGCATCTCTCTGGAAGAGCCTGACGGAGTAGTCCTCGAGGGGGTCGACGACGTCGACCATCAGCAGGGGCGCGCGGCGCTCCGCCACGGGGGTCTTGGCGGTGCCCACGTCCATGCCGCGATACACCTGCATCGCGTCGACGGAGACGACGGGCCCGCCGAGGCGCTCGGCGACGAGCTCGGCGACGGCGCTCTTGCCTGAGGCCGTGGGCCCGACGACGCAGACGACGGGGCCCGGGGCGCTCATCGCGGGTCGCCCTCGACGGTCCCGCGCAGGTACCACGTGCGCGCCTCCTCGACGCGCACGTCGACGATGGAGCCGACGAGCGAGGCGGCGTCGACGCCCTCCGGGACCGGGAAGTGCACGGTCTGGTTCTTCTCGCTGTGCCCGACGAGGATGCCGTCGTCGCGCTTCGAGGGACCCTCGACGAGGACGCTCGCGAGCGTCCCGAGGTCGGCCTGGTTGGCGTCGTGCGCCTGCTGGGCGACGAGCTCGGCAAGCCGGTCGAAGCGGCCCTGGATGACCTCGCGCGGGGTGTCGTCCGCCATCTTGGCGGCGGGGGTACCAGGCCGGGGCGAGTAGATGAACGTGTAGGCGGACGAGAACGCGGCCTCGCGGACGAGCGAGAGCGTGTCGAGGAAGTCCTCCTCGGTCTCGCCGGGGAAGCCGACGATGATGTCGGTCGAGAGGGCGAGGTGCGGCATCGCGGAGCGCAGGCGCCCGACGAGCGCGAGGTACTCCTCGCGGGTGTAGCTGCGGTTCATCGCCTTGAGGACCCTCGTCGAGCCGCTCTGCACGGCGAGGTGCAGGTGAGGCATGACGCTCGGGAGCTCCGCCATGGCGGCGATGGTCTCGTCCGAGAGGTCCTTGGGGTTTGAGGAGGTGAAGCGGATGCGCTCGACCCCCGTCGCGGCGACGCGGCGCAAAAGCTCGGCGAAGCGCGGCTCGCCGTAGAGGTTGCGCCCGTAGGAGTTGACGTTCTGGCCGAGCAGCGTCACCTCGCGGACCCCGTCGGCGACGAGGTGCTCGACCTCGGCGACGACGCTCTCCATGGTGCGGCTCTTCTCGCGGCCGCGCACGTAGGGGACGATGCAGTAGGTGCAGAAGTTGTTGCACCCCGTCATGATGGGGACCCACGCGTGGAAGGGGCTCTCGCGCCGGCTCGGCAGGTCGGTCGAGAAGGGCCGGCCCTCCTCGACGGTGTCGACCTCGACGGCGCGGCCGTCCGCGGCGAACGCCTCCTCGAGCAGGCCGGGGAGGCTGGCGAGCGCGCTCGTGCCGAAGACGACGTCGGCGCAGGCGATGTGGTCGCGGATGCGCTCGCCGTCTCGCTGGGCTATGCACCCGCCGATGGCGACGACGCGGCGACCCGAGGGCGGCGTCGGCGCGGAGACCATGGCGGAGGCCTGCCCGTAGAGGCGCTGGTCGGCGTTCTCGCGCACGCAGCAGGTCATGAAGACGACGATGTCTGCGTCGTCGGGGTCCTCGACGCAGATGCAGCCGCAGGCGTCGAGCAGGCCGGCCACGCGCTCGGAGTCGTGCAGGTTCATCTGGCAGCCGAAGGTCCTGACGCAGTACGTCTTGCCGACGAGGGCGGAGGGGGCCTGCGTCACGACGCCACCCCCGCCTCGCTCGCGGCGGAGGGCGCCTGGAGGCGATGTACGTACACCGCGATCCTGATGGCGGTCCTGCTCTCCCCCGAGATCTCGATGTCCGAGAAGGTGGGGGCGCACGAGATGTCGATGCCGGTGGGGATGAGGAACCCGCGGGCGATGGCTATGGCCTTGATGGCCTGGTTCACCGCGCCGGCGCCGACGCACTGGATGTTGACGGGCACCCCGTCCTTGACGAGTCCGGCGATGGCCCCGGCGACCGAGGCCGGCGAGGACTTGCTCGACACCTTCAGATAGTCCATGTTGCTTTCTCCTGCTGCGTGGCTCATGAGAGCGGCTGCGTTTGTCGCGCTCGTACGATTCTACTGGTAACGGGTCCGTTTGAGAAGAAGGTGGTGGTCAGTCGCTCTCCTCCAGGTCGAAGGTGACCGTGATCTTGCCGTGGCCGACCCGGACCTTGGGGTCCGCGGAGAGCGAGAGGTAGTAGCGGTCGGCGAGAAGGGCGAAGTCGCGCTCCATCGTCCGGGAGAACTCCTCGACGTCGGCAGGCGCGATCCTGAGGCCGCGTCGGTCGCGGGGGGGGGGGGGGGGGGGGGGGGGGGGGGGGGGGGGGGGGGGGGGGGGGGGGGGGGGGGGGGGGGGGGGGGGGGGGGGGGGGGGGGGGGGGGGGGGGGGTGGGGG
>NZ_JBQXES010000016.1:59181-73176 GCF_052599055.1 Thermophilibacter sp. ZX-H3
CGACGTCGGCAGGCGCTATCCTGAGGCCGCTTCGGTCACGCGCGAGTTCGCCCTCGCGCGGGCGCTGCGGGTGGGCGTCGCCGCGGTGCGTGAGGCGGGCGAGGACGCTGCGCGCGGGCCTCACCTGGCCCGAGACGATTCGGTGCGCGGTGCGCTCGGACATCTCGAGGCCGAGGGATGCGGCCACGCGCAGCAGCTCGGAGGCGTCGGCCGCGGCGCTCAGGCGCTCGAGGACGGGGAGCTCGGAGAGCGCGTCCATGAAGAGGAGCTCGGAGGCGTCGGCGGAGGGGCGCATGCGGGCGCGCGCGGTGGCCGCGATCTCGGCGGGCGAGCCGAGGTAGACCTCGCACGCGCCGCGCTCCTCGAGCGCGAACTCGCAGCAGGTGCGCACGATGTTGTGGGGCCCGCGCACGCAAGACTGCTCGCCGTCGTCGTCCGTCCCGACCGAGGGCCAGGTGGACTGGTCGGCGCGCTCGGGAAGCGCCGTGACGTCGGTCACGACCCTGATGGCGGCGCCCCTGCCCGGCGCCGACGAGACGACCTCGGCCGAGACGGCGTTCTCCCGGATGGAGTAGAGGGCCATCCCCCTGCCGTGGACGCCCCAGCGGTCCATGTGAAAGCTCTCGAGCTTGGAGGTGACGCGCGCCTCGAAGACGCGCTCCTGCATGTCGGCCGGTATGCCGCGGCCGTCGTCGAGCATCGTCGTCACGCGACGGGAGCCCTCGCGGGTGGTGGCGACGTAGATGTGGCGCGCCCCGGCGTCGCGGGCGTTGCGCAGCATCTCGATGACCACGTCCTCGACGCACCTGACGTCGTGCTTCGCCTGGCGACGCTCCGCCTCCGCGACGCGGAGGCGGACGAAGCCCTCGCCGAGGTTCTCCTCGACGCGCAGGGCGCGCCCGCCGCCCATGGAGGAGACGAAGCCCACGAGATCCTGGGCAGCGGGAGCGCCTGCCATGGGCTACTTCGCCACGTCGACGGCGCGCGACTCGCGGATGACCACCACGCGGACCTGGCCGGGATACTCCATCTCGTCCTCGATCTGCTTGGCGATGTCATGCGCGAGCACCGTGGCCTGGGCGTCGGAGATCTTCTCGGGCTCAACCATGACGTGAAGCTCGCGCCCGGCCTGCATGGCGTAGGTGCGCTCGACGCCGTCGTGGGCGTTGGAGATCTCCTCGAGCTTCTCGAGGCGCTTGATGTAGCTCTCGGCGCTCTCGCGGCGCGCGCCGGGACGAGCGGCGGAGATGGCGTCGGCGGCCTGGACGAGGACGTCGAGGACGGTGTCGGGCTCGACGTCGGCGTGGTGCGCCTCAATGGCGTGCACGATGTCGGGGCGCTCGCCATAGCGGCGGGCGAGGTCGGCGCCGATGACGGCGTGCGGACCCTCGACCTCGTGGTCGATGGCCTTGCCGAGGTCGTGAAGGAGGCCGGCCCGCTTGGCGGCGACCTCGTCGACGCCGAGCTCTGAGGCCATGATGCCGCAGAGCGCGGAGACCTGCGCGGAGTGGGACAGGACGTTCTGGCCGAACGAGGTGCGATAGCGCAGCGCGCCGAGGGTCTTGACGAGCTCGGGGTGCAGGTCGTGGATGCCGGCGTCGAAGGCGGCCTGCTCCCCGGCCTCGCGGACGCGCTCGGCGACGAGGGTCTCGGCCTTCTTGTAGAGCTCCTCGATGCGGGCGGGGTGGATGCGGCCGTCGGCGATCAGGTTCTCGAGCGCGACGCGGGCGGTCTCGCGACGCACCGGGTCGAAGCTCGAGAGCACGACGGTCTCGGGCGTGTCGTCGATGACGAGGGACACGCCGGAGACCTGCTCGAAGGTGCGGATGTTGCGGCCCTCGCGGCCGATGATGCGGCCCTTGAGGTCGTCCGAGGGGATGTGGACCGACGTGACCGTGATCTCGCCGGCCTGGTCGGCGGCGCAGCGCTGGATGGCGGTCGAGACGATCTCGCGGGCGGTCTTGTCGGCCTGGGCGCGGACGCGCTGCTCGGACTCGCGCAGGATCTGCGCCTCGTCGCGGACGGCCTCGGCGCGGACGCGGGCGAGCAGCTCGTCGTGGGCCTCGTCGGAGGAGAGGCCGGCGATGCGCTCGAGCTCGGCGGTCTGGCGCACCTCCATCTCGTCGAGGTCGTTCTTGCGGCGGTCAAGCTGGCCCTGGAGGCTCGAGAGCTGGTGCTCGCGGCGGTCGAGGGCGTCGTTTCGGTGGTCGAGCGACTCCTCGCGCTGCATGATGCGGTTCTCGAGGGACTGGAGCTCGCCCTTGCGCTTCTTCTCCTCCTGCTCGGAGGCCTGCTTGAGGGCGAGGATCTGCTCCTTGGCCTCGAGGACGGCCTCCTTCTTGGCGTTCTCGGCCTGGCGCGCGGCCTCCTCGCGGACGCGGTCGGCGTCGACGCGCGCGCTCTCGAGCTGGGCCTCGGCAGCCTTGACCTTGGAGTTGCTCTGCCCCGATAGGATGAAGTAGACGATGCCCGCGCCTATGACGAGCCCCACGACTGCGAATAGGATTTCCATGTTAGCTGCTCCTCGGACGACGAATGTAGGTCAAGCGTGGTTCTGGAGACCGCGGCGCTGCCGCGGAACCCGCCATCGGAGGCGCTGTCAAGTTGCATTCGGCTGTGGGCCGCGAACGGCCGACGGGTATCGAACGAAATATAGACATCAGCTGGCGAGCCAGCGTGAGCGGACGCTCCAATAGCCCCTCAATCGTAAGTTCCGCGTAACGTTATGTCAAATGAGCGCGTGGTAGCGGGCCGCGGAAGGCCGCGGGGCGGCTACTCGCCGTCCCCCAGCGCCGAGCGCGCCGCGCGGTAGGCGATACCGGGCGAGAAGCCCCGACCGCAGAGGAAGCGCACGAGCGAGCGGAGCTCGCCGCGCCCCGAGCGCACGCGACGCCCGGCGAGCTCGATCGCGCGGTCGAGCTCGTCGTCCTCCGAGAGGAGCTCGTCGGAGAGGTCCCCGAGCGCATCGAGGGAGACCCCGCGCGCCGCGAGCGCGCGCTCGATCTTCGCCCTGCCCCATCCGGCGAGCGCCTTGGAGCGGACGAACGAGGCGGCGTAGCGCGCGTCGTCGATGACCCCAGACTCGCACGCCCGGCGAACGCGGCGATCGACGACGTCGGCGGGGTACCCGTCGCGCCTGAGGCGCGCGCCGAGCTCGTCGGCGGAGTAGTCACGGCGGGAGACGAGCTGCTCCACGCGCTCCCTGGCGCAGCGGTCGAGGAGCTCGTCGATGGCGCCGTCGAGCCGCTCGCCCGCCTCGGGCGCCTTCCCCTCCCCGAGCAGGCGGGCGAGGCGGCGCCCCACCGCGAGCGGGACGGTGCGCGCGGGCACGCCCGCAGAGTCGAAGACGACGCGGGCGGGCGGGCCGGGGCGCGAGCCGCGCGCGGGCATCACGACGTCCCAGCCGACCCCGCCCGTCGCAGGCGCGCTCACGAGAGGATGTCCCCCTCGATCAGGTCGACGGGCTCACCGACGCGCTCGTCGCCGAGCTCGAGCCCGCACGCGACGCGGACCCTGTGGTCGATCTCGTCCCTGAGCTCCGGGTTGGAGGCGAGGAACTCCTTCGCGGCCTCCCTGCCCTGGCCCAGGCGCTCGGAGCCCTGCTCGGTCTCGTAGGTGAACCAGGAGCCCGACTTGGTGACGACGCCGTACTTCACGCCCTCGTCCAGGATCGAGCCCTCCTTGGAGATTCCCTGCCCGTACATGATGTCGAACTCCGCCTGCTTGAAGGGAGGGGCGACCTTGTTCTTGACGACCTTGACGCGGACGCGGTTGCCCACGACCTCGTTGTTCGACTTGATGGAGTCGATGCGGCGGATGTCCATGCGGACGGACGAGAAGAACTTGAGCGCGCGGCCGCCCGGCGTGGTCTCGGGGTTGCCGAACATGACGCCGATCTTCTCGCGAAGCTGGTTGATGAAGATGCACGTCGTGTTGGACTTGGAGAGGGAGCCCGCGAGCTTGCGCAGCGCCTGGCTCATGAGGCGCGCCTGGAGGCCGACGGTGGAGTCGCCGATCTCGCCCTCGATCTCGGCCCGCGGCGTGAGGGCGGCGACCGAGTCGATGACCACGACGTCGATGGCGCCGGACCGGACGAGCATGTCGCAGATCTCGAGCGCCTGCTCGCCGGTGTCCGGCTGCGAGATGAGGACCTCGTCGATGTCCACGCCGATGCGCGCGGCATAGCCCGGGTCGAGCGCGTGCTCGGCGTCGATGAAGGCGACGACGCCGCCCATGGCCTGCGCCTCGGCGAGGATCTCGAGCGAGAGCGTGGTCTTGCCGGACGACTCGGGCCCGTAGATCTCGACGATGCGCCCGCGCGGGACGCCGCCGATGCCGAGGGCGGCATCGAGCGCGAGCGAGCCCGTGGGTATGGCCTCGACCTCGAGGCTGGGGCCGTCATCGCCGAAGCGCATGATCGCGCCCTTGCCGAACTTCTTCTCAATCTCCGCCGTCGTGGACTCGAGGACCTTGTCCCGCTCCTCGCCGGTGGTCCTGGGGTGGATCTCCTTGGCAACGCCCTTAGTCTTGGCCATGCTCGCTCCCTTGGCTCGTTCTTCCGCCGTCGATGGTATCCGAACAACCGTTCTAAGTCAACACCGTCGTCCCGATTGTAGGCGGGCCCGCTGACGCGGGGCGGACACGGCTCGGACGCAACGCTGCCGCCAGGCCGACGGCGGAGACGGGCGGGACGGGAAAGGGCGAGGCAGCGGGCTCGGTCACGAGCGTGGGGCGGGGCCGCGCCTATCGACCGGCGCGGGCGGCCTCCATGGAGCCTTCACGGAGCAGGGCGAGCGCGGCGGCGACGGCGCCGCGCCTGACCTCGTCCCTCGCCCCCGGGAACAGGAACCGCTCGGCACGCGTCCCGAGCGGCGTGGCAAGCCCCATCCAGACGGTGCCGACGGGCTTTCCCGGCTCGGCGCCGCCGGGGCCCGCGATCCCGGTCACGGAGACCGCGACGTCGCAGCCAAGCACGCGGCGCGCCCCCTCGGCCATCTGCGTCGCGCACTCGCCCGACACGGCGCCGACGCCAGGCTCGTCGAGAACCTCGGACGAGACGCCGAGCACCTCGTGCTTGACGGGGACCGCGTAGCTCACCACGCCGCCCCTCATGACGTCGGAGGAGCCGGCGACGGCGGTGAGCGCGCCCGCGACGAGCCCGCCCGTGCAGCTCTCGGCGCACCCCAGGGTCACCCCGGACGCGCGCGCGGCGTCGAGCGCGGAGGCGGCGCCGAGCACGCAGTCGTCCCACGAGGGGGCGCCCACGCCGCTCACTCCCCTCTCCCGAAGACCACGTGGCGGGCGTTCCAGAAGTACTGGGCGCCTGAGACCACCGTGAGCACGACGGCGGCGACCATGAGCGCCCACGCGACGAACGCGACGATGCCGAGGTCGTCGAAGCCGACCGCGGAGATCGCGTAGGAGAGGTAGTAGCCGCACAGCGACACCATCGTGACGGCGGTCTTGGCCTTCCCGAGGGCGTCGGCGGCGATGACCTCGCCGCTCGAGGCGGCGACCATGCGAAGCGCGCTCACGAGAAACTCGCGCAGGAGGATGACGAAGACGACCCACACGGAGACGCGCCCGTCGGAGAGCAGGAGCAGGAGCGCCGAGAAGACGAGGAGCTTGTCCGCGATGGGGTCGAGGAACTTCCCGAAGTCGGTGATCTCGTCGCGGGAGCGGGCCAGGTAGCCGTCGACCTTGTCCGTGAGCGAGAGCGTGACGTAGATGAGGAACGCCGCGACGGCGAAAGGCGCGTTCGCGTGCCCGTGCGCCGCCATGGCCACCGCCATGAAGACCGGGATGAACGCGATCCTCACGCACGTGACGACGTTGGCGGGCGTCCAGATGTCCTTCTCGCCGGCCATGCCCTACGCCCCCTCCCCGACGATCTCGCCCACGAGCTCGTAGCAGAACGAGTCGACGAGGTCCACGGTGACGATGTCGCCGACCGCCGCCTCGCCGTACGGGATGTGCACGGCCCCGTCGGAGTCGGGGGCCTGGAACCAGGCGTGGCCGATGAGCTCGGGGCCGCCCTCGGACTCCTCGACGCCGTCCACGATCACGCGGACGCGCTCGCCGACGTGCGCGGCGGTCGCCGCGAACCCCAGCTGCTCGGTCAGGTCGATCAGGCGCTGCGCGCGCTCGAGCTTGACGTCCTCGTCCACCTGGTCGGCCATCCGCGCCGCCGCGGTGCCGTCCTCCTGGGAGTAGGCGAAGACGGAGCAGTAGTCGAAGGCCTCCTCGGAGATGAACTCGCAGAGCTCCTCGGCCTCCTCGTCCGTCTCGCCGGGGAAGCCTGCCATGCCCGTGGTCCTGAGGACCATGCCGGGAATCTCGGCGCGAAGGCGGGCGAAGAGCTCATGCAGCTCCTCGGGGGAGCCGGAGCGACCCATGGCCCTGAGCACGCGGGCGGAGCAGTGCTGGATGGGGATGTCGATGTAGGGAAGGACCTCGGGGACGTCGCGGATGGTGGCGATGAGCTCGTCGGTCATGCCCTCGGGCTGGAGGTAGAGCACGCGGACCCAGCCCCCGTAGGGGCGGACGGCCTCGGCGACGCGCCCGAGCAGCGCGGCGAGCGTCTCACCCTCACCGAGGTCGCAGCCCCAGACGCCCGTGTCCTGGCCGATGAGGACGACCTCGCGGACGCCGCCGTCCATGAGGTCGCGCACCTCGGAGACGATCTCGTCGGAGGGGCGCGAGTGGTAGCGGCCGCGTATGTAGGGGATGGCGCAGAAGGTGCAGAAGCGGTCGCAGCCCTCGGAGATCTTCACGAAGGCGCTCGTGCCCTCGACCGTGCGCAGGGTACTGGGAAGCTCGGTGCCCTCGTCGGAGGCCATCCCGAGCACCTCGCGGACCACGCCCACGATGCCGTCCTCGTCCTCGGCGCGCACGAACGCGACGACCTCGGGGAGCTCGGCGGCGAGCGCGTCGCCGTAGCGGGAGGGCACGCAGCCGCACATCACGATCGGGCAGGCGCGGACGCCCTCGGAGCGCTCCTCGGCGAGCTCGAGCGTGGCCTCGACCGACTCCTCGGTCGCCGAGGCGAGAAACGAGCAGGTGTTGACGATGGCGACGTCGGCGTCGGCCGCCTCGGCGGCCTCCTCGAAGCCGTCCGCGAGCAGGAGCGCCCGCATGCGGTCGGAGTCCACCTCGTTCTTGGCGCAGCCGAGCGTGACGATGAGAAAGCGCACGAGATCCCCCTCCGCTAGCGGTAGTTGACGAACTGGAGCGGCTGACCGTAGTCGCGCTGCCTGAGCTCGGCGATGACGGACTGGAGGACGTCCCTGGAGGCGGAGCTCACGCGGAGCTTGTCCCCCTCGACCGTCGCCTTGGCCCTGAGCTTGAGGTCGCGGATGTCCTTCGCGATCCTCTTCGCGGTGTCCTGGTCGATGCCCTGGAGGACGGTGCCGGCCTGGCGGACGCTCATGCCGGACGCCGCCACGGGGTCAGCCCAGCGCACGGCCGTGAGGTCGACGCCGCGCTTGACGAGCTTGGTGCCGAGGATGTCGCGCACCTGGGACGCCACGAACTCGGAGGGCGCCGCGATCTTGAAGACGCCGTCCTTCTTGGAGAGCTCGAGCGTCGCGCCCGTGCCCTTGAGGTCATAGCGCTGGGTGATCTCGCGGGCGGCCTGCTGGCAGGCGTTGTCGACCTCCTGCATGTCGACGACGGAGACGACGTCGAAGCTCGATTCCTTGGCCATTGCCCCTCTCCTTCCCGGGCCCGGCGCGCGCCGGGCCGCATCAATGCTACTGATCCTGCCTCGACTGGTCGGCCTCGGTCGCGGCGTCCTCGGCCGGAGCGGCGTCCGAGGAGCCGTCGGAGGAGGCGCCCGAGGCGTCATCCGCGGGCTCCTGGCGCGGCGTCCCCTTGATGGTCACGCTCCCGAGCCCGCTCGCGGTCTTGCTGAACTCGACTCGCTCGCCGTTCTCCGTGACGGTCACCGCCGAGCGGTCGCCGGCGGAGATGGAGATCGAGTCGTAGACGGTGAAGGTCTGCGACCACGGCCCCGTGAGGTCGTCGGCGACCACGCTCGTGCCGTCGCAGACGATCTCGAGCCAGGAGTACTCGCCGCTGGCGATGCTGACCTCGACGACGGTCTCCTTGGGCTCGTCGCTCGCCGCCTGGTCGTCAGGCGACGCGTCCGACGCGGCGCCCTCGTCCCCGCCGGCGGCCTGGTCGCCCTGGCCGTCGCCGCCCTGCCCCTCGTCAGGCTCGTGAGCCGCCTCGTCGGAGCCCTGGGCGGCGGCGCCGGACTGCTGCCCGCCCGTCTCCGCCTCGGTCTCGTTCGCGCTGTTCACGGCGACGGTCTGACCGACGGAGCGGGAGGGGCCGCTCACGCACGAGCTCACCGAGAGCACGACGATGGCGGTGAGCACGACGGTGAGGGCGACCACGATGGCGAGGAGCGCCCGGCGCGCGTCCGAGAAGAACCACTGGAGCCAGCCGAGCGCGCCGCCGCGCGCGGGCGGGCGACGTCCCCCGCGGCCCTGCCTGGCCGAGGAGCGGTGCGGCGAGGACGGGCGACGCCGGACGTTCGGGCGCTCGATCTGGGCGATGTTGCGCGACGAGCGCCGCCCGGAGATGGTCGAGGCCGGTGCGTAGGGGCTCGCGTGGTCGTCGTAGCGCATGTCGTCGGTGTACTCGCTCGGCGACACCCGGCGCGTGCTCACGTCGTCGCGGCGGTAGAGCCGCGCGGAGGGGCGGTCGTCGTAGGAGGGGCCGGCTCCGTCCCCGAGCATCCTCCCCTGCCGGGCGTCCGAGCCGCGGCGCGGGCGCTGGGCGCGGCGGCGCGCCGACGAGGCGCCCGCGCGCTCCCGAGCCGAGCCGCTGTTGTAGGGGCGCCGCTCGGGGCCGAGGTCCCACCCCTCATAGGACGGGGACGAGTACGCCGCCCGCGTCCCGGGCGCCGGGGTGCCGACGCCCGCCAGGGGAAGCGACGAGCGCGGGCGCGCGGGCGCCGTCGTGGCGAAGTTGCCCATGTCGCCCGCCGGGCCGCCCGAGGTGGGCAGGAGCGGGCGGTACTCGACGTAGGCCTTCGGGCGCGAGCCGGCCTCGTTCACCACGTCGTACCCGGAGATATTCCTGCCCGCCTGCGTCTGGCGCGTCCTTCTCCTCAGCTCGTGGGAGGAGCTGCCGTGACGGTGCTCGTAGAGCTCCTCCTGGAAGAGGTCGACGATCTCCCGCGCGTTGAGGCCGAGGTAGCGGGCATAGCTCGAGAGCATGCCCTGGGCATAGCCGCTCTGGGGCATGTGGTCGTAGTCGCCCTCCTCGAAGGCGACGAGGACGTCCCGGCGCAGCTTCAGGATGCGGGAGGCCTGCTCGAGCGAGAGCCCGAGGTCGTGGCGCCGCATGACGAGCGCCTCGCTGAACCGCGGCCGTGACATGCTACTCCACCCCCTCGTACGCTGCGTCGGCGACCTTCAGCTCCTCGAGGGCCTCCTTGTCGAGAAGGACCTCGCGGGGCTTGGACCCGTTGGCCGGGCCCACGACCCCCTTCGCCTCCAGCATGTCCATGATCCTGCCGGCCCTAGCGTACCCCACCGAGAGGGCGCGCTGCAGCCCGGAGGTGGAGCCGAGCTGAGAGTCCACAACTATGCGCGCGGCCTCCCAGATGAGGGGGTCGTCGTCGCCCCGCGCGCCGGGCTCGCCGCCGCCGGGGGCGTTGGGGACGACCGCGGTGAGGATGTCCTCGTGGTAGTCGGCCGTGACCTGCTCGCGCACGAACTTGACGGTCTGCTCGATCTCCTCGTCGGAGACCCAGCAGCCCTGGGCACGCCGCGGCTTGCGCCCGCGGAGCTTGACGAGCATGTCGCCCTTGCCGAGGAGCTGCTCGGCGCCCTTCTGGTCGAGGATGATGCGCGAGTTGATGGAGTTGTCGACGGAAAGCGCCACGCGGTTGTCGATGTTGGCGCGGATGAGGCCGGTGACGACGTCCGCGGAGGGCCGCTGCGTGGCCACGATCAGGTGGATGCCCGCGGCTCGGCCGAGCTGCGCGATGCGGACGATGGAGGACTCCACGTCCTTTCCGGCGACCATCATGAGGTCGGCCAGCTCGTCGATCACGATGACGAAGTAGGGCATGTGCTTCGGGGGGTTCTCCATCTCAGCGTACTTGTCGCCGTCCACGTTCTTGTTGAAGGTCTTGATGTCGCGCACCTTGTAGTGCTCGAAGACCTTGAGGCGGCGCTCCATCTCGGTCACGCCCCACTGCAGGGCACTCGCCGCCTGGCGGGGCTCGGTGACCACCGGCACGTAGAGGTGCGGCAGGCCCGCGTAGCCCGTGAACTCGACGCGCTTGGGGTCGACCATGATGAGGCGCACCTGCTCGGGGGTGGCGCGCATGAGCATCGACATGATGATGGCGTTGAGCAGGACGGACTTGCCCGATCCCGTGGTGCCGGCGACGAGCAGGTGCGGCAGGCCCGCAAGGTCCACCACGATGGGACGCCCCTCGGAGTCGCGGCCGAAGGCGCAGTCGAGCGGGCCGCCCTTCGCGTACGGGAGCACGTCGGAGAGGAAGACCGGCTGGGGCTTGTCGTTGGGGATCTCGATGCCCACGAGCGAGGTCCCGGGGATGGGCGCGAAGATGCGGACCGACTTTGCCGCCAGCGAGAGGGCGATGTCGTCCTCGAGGTTGACGATCTTGTTGACGCGCTCGCCCTCGCCCATGGAGATCTTGAAGGTGGTGACGGACGGTCCGGCGATCCAGCCCTCGACGCGCGAGGTGAGCCCGAACTCCTCGAGCGTGGCCTGGAGCTTCGCCGCGGTCCCCGCGAGCTCCTCGTCGTTGCCGTAGGAGCCGCTCGCGTCGGGGTTTGCGCGCAGGATGGAGAGGGGCGGGAGCTGGTAGGACTCGTCGGCGTCCCCGGGGCGCGTGATGCTCTCGGGGGCGGCCGGGACCTGCCCGCGCTCCGCGCGGGGCTTCCTCGCTGCGGCGGGGCGGGCCCCCTCGGCCTTCTCGCCCTTCTCGCCCTTCTTGCGCCCGGCCCCCTTGCCGCCGCGCAGGAACGAGGGCACGCTCCCCGCCTCGGCGCGGTCCTGGTCCGCCTCGGCGTCGGAGGCGAACAGCGTCGCCGACGGGCGCCTCCCGCGATCGATGAGCGTGGTCGGCGCCTCTGCGGGGTCGGCGGGGGCGTCCTCCGAGAGGAGCCTCGCGCGGCGCTTGAGGACCGTCGTCTTGCGGTCGCCGATGAAGGTCGTGGCCTGCTCGCCGGTCTCGTCGAAGAGCGAGGCCTGCGGCCCGGGCGAGGCCGGAGCGCAGTCGGGGTCGGCCGCCGCGTCGATGATCGCCTGGGCGCGGCGCGCCTCGACGCGGGCGTGGTGCTCGTCGGCGATCCCCTCGATGCCCTCGCGCGCCCGGGCGACGGCGTCGGAGATGGAGAAGCCGCACACCACCACGCCCGCGAGCACCACGCCCGCGAGCAGGACGTCCCCGATCACCTGGCCGACGAGGCAGAGCAGGCAGTAGGCGACGGCGCCCCCCACGTAGCCGCCGGCGAGCTCGGCGACGGCGGGCTCGAAGACGACGGACGGGTCCGCGGCCGCCTCGGGCAGGTTGACCGAGAGCATGGCCATGACGGCGAGCACGATGAGCGAGAGCCCCAGGGCGACGCGCCCCGAGACCGGCCCCTCGTCGACGCGGAAGAAGGTCATGGCAAAGACGAAGAGCGCCGCCGGCACGAGCACGGCCGCCGCGCCGAACGAGAGCGCGAGGAAGTCGTGCACGGCGCTCGTCACCACCGCCGAGCTCGGCGAGACGATGGAGACGAGCATCGCGATCGCCGTCACGGCGAGCACGACGCCGAGGATGTCGGACTGGGTCTTGGTGAGCGCCGGGGTGGGCTGGGCTGCGCGCCGCGCGGGGGCCTTGCCCCTCCCCTTCCCTGACGCCCCCCTGCCGCGTGCTGCGTTTGAGGTGCGTTTCGAGGGCATCTGCCTAGACCTCCATCACGACCGGGATGATCATCGGCCGCGTGTGCGTCTTGTTCCAGAGCAGGTTGGAGAGCGTGTTGCGCACGCCGCGCCGCAGCGCCTCGATGCTCGACCCGTCGGACTTGGCGAGCTTCTCGACCTGCGCGCGGACGAGCTTCTGGGCCTCGCCGTCGAGCAGCTCGTCGGTCGAGGACGAGACGCCCCGGCCGAAGACCTCGACGGCGCTCACCGAGCCCGAGCGCTTGGAGACCACCACGGTACAGCTCACCACGCCGTCGGCGCCGAGCTTCTGGCGGTCGCGCAGGACCATCGGGTTGGCCTCGGTGACGGTGCCGCCGTCGACGTAGACCACGCCGGACTCCACCGCACGGCCGCGGCGCACCTTGTGCCGGACCATCTCGAGCGAGTCGCCGTTGTCGAGCACGAAGACGCGATCGGCCGGCACGCCCATCTGCACGCCGAGCTCGGCGTGGGCGCGCAGGTGCTGCGCCTCGCCGTGGACCGGCATGAAGTACTTGGGCTTGGCCATGGCGAGCATGAGCTTGAGCTCCTCCTGGCTCGCGTGGCCGGAGACGTGCACGAGGCCCTTGCTCTTGTCGAAGATCTCGCACCCGATCTTGGAGAGCGAGTTGACGATCGACTGGACGCTCTTCTCGTTGCCCGGGATCGGCGTGGCGGAGATGATCACCGTGTCCGACTCGTGGATGGAGAGGGACTTGTGCTCGCCGTTGGCCATGCGCGCGAGGGCGGAGAGCGGCTCGCCCTGGCTGCCGGTGCACAGGACGACGATCTTCTCGTCGGGGATGCGGTCGACGTCGTAGGCGTCGATGATGTTCTCCTCGTCGATGGAGAGGTAGCCGAGCTCGCGCGCCACCTTGGTGTTGGTGAGCATGGAGCGGCCCGTCACCACGACCTTGCGCCCCACGGCCACGCTCGCGTCGCAGATCTGCTGCAGGCGGTGGATGTGGCTCGAGAACGCGGCCACGAAGACGCGGCCCGGCGCGTTCTTGATGACGTGGCGCAGGTCGCGGCCCACGGCGGCCTCGGACGGCGTGAAGCCCGGGCGCGTGGCGTTGGTGGAGTCGGAGAGCAGGAGGTCCACCCCCGAGGCGCCGAACTTGTTGATGGCCTGGAAGTTGGGCCGGCGCCCGTCGATGGGCGTCTGGTCGAACTTGAAGTCGCCGGTGTGCATGACGGTGCCCGCCGGCGTGGACATGAAGACGCCGAAGGCGGCCGGGATGGAGTGGGTCATCGAGAAGAACGTGATGGTGAAGGCCCCGAGCGTGATCGTGGAGCCATCGCTCACCTCGCGGAACTTGGGCGAGCGGATGTTGTGCTCGGCGAGCTTGCCCTCGATGATGCCGAGCGTGAGCTTGCTCGAGTAGATGGGGACCTTGCGGGTGAGGTCCTGCAGGAGGAACGGGAGCGCGCCGGTGTGGTCCTCGTGCCCGTGCGTGATGATGACGCCGCGGAGCTTCTCCTCGTTCTCCAGAACGTAGGTGTAGTCGGGCAGGATGAGGTCGATGCCGGGCTGGCCCTCGTCGGGGAACATCAGGCCGGCGTCGACAAGGACCATGTCTCCGCCATACTCGAAGGCGGTCATGTTCTTGCCGATGCCGTCAAGGCCCCCAAGCGGGATGATCTTGAGGGCGGTGTCTTTCTTGGGCATTCCTGGGCGATTCCTTTCGGGGGTGGTCGGTCGGGTCATATGAGACGGCCGGGCGGAGCTGACCCGCCGGCCGCGCCAATTCGCATACCCACCGATTCTACCCGAGAAGGACCCGCCGCTTGCATGTTCCACGATGGTTACACGGAGCGCGCGGACAGCCCCCTCGGGCGTCCGCCCGTGCTCAGACAGCTTCGCCGCGCAAAGAGCGCGCGGCTGCAGAACTGCGCGCGGGCGGGCGCCCGGGGGGGTCGCGAGCCGGCAACGGCATCGTTCCGTCAGCGACAGCCTGCCGCGACGCTCTTCCCAGCGGTAAGGATGCCAGCCGAGTGACGGGTGGCCCGGGGGTTGTTTTGGGGGGAGGTGCGTTCCAGCGACTCTCCCACAAAAAA
>NZ_JBQXES010000017.1:0-1277 GCF_052599055.1 Thermophilibacter sp. ZX-H3
GACAGGCACTTTTGCACGGGCAAACCGTGCAAAAGTGCCTGTCCCCTTTGCACGCCTGGCGCCAGTGGCACGCCAGATAAGCCTGACGCCGTTGGCACGTCACCGCACCCAGCGGTAGCGCGTGGCCCGCGCGGCGCCGACCTTTTCCAGACCGCCGGCCGCCTGAAGGCGCGCGAGCACGCGGTCGAGGGTGCGCGAGCTGATGGTGGGCAGGGCGTCCGCGATCTCGCGCCGGCTCACGGGCTCAAGGCGCCCGGCGATGAAGGCCCGCACGCGCTCCTCGGAGGACCCCTGAGACAGCACCGCCATGCGCTCGTCCAGGTCACGGTAGCAGGCGAGCACCACGCCAAGGAAGTACGTCACATACGGCAGGTAGTCGTTCTCCCCCTCCCGCCAGCCGGCCGAGCTCGCCGCCAGCGCCTCGTAGTACGTCTCCTTGGTGCGCTCGATCTCGTGCTCAAGGGAGACGTAACGCCCCACGTCATAGCCTCCGCGATAGAGCGTCAGCAGCATGAGGAGCCTGCTCATGCGCCCGTTGCCGTCGTTGAACGGATGGATGCTCACAAAGTCGAACGTGAAGAGCGCGCTGGCAAGAAGAACATCGTAGCGACCGTCCTTGACGGCCCGCGCGTATGCGGAGCAGAGGCCCGCCATCGCGTCTGGCGTCTCAAGCGCACTTGTGGGGACGAAGCGCGTAACAAGCATCCCGTTCGGCCCCGTCTCGGCGATGACGTTGTCTGTATCCTTCCAGCGGCCGCCAAAGGTGACGTCCACATAACGGTAGAGGTCGCGATGGAGCTGCAGGATGACGTTTGGGGTCACGTCGATGTGCGCGTGACTCTCGTGAATGAGGTCGAGCACGGCACGGTAGCCCGCTATCTCGCGCTCGTCACGGTTTCTGGGCTGGACGCGCATCTGGACGAGCTCGCGCAAGCGGGCGTTTGAGGTGCGGATGTTCTCGAGGCTGTTTGAGGCGCCCGTGCTCTGGATGCGCGCGATCTCGCGCATCCCCTCGAGCTCGACGGGACGAAGCTCCTGCCTGAGCTCCAGACGTGCCCGGAACGCATGGATGGCCGAGAGGGCGCCGACAACCTCGGGGACCATGAGCTTTGAGAGCTTCCGCTCGTAGTCAAACGCGCACATTTCCCCTCCCTCGAGTATCTCCGCCACCATGGAAGTATCTTCGCCAAATCTATCACATCTGGCGGAGATACTTGTGTGCCAACGGCGTCAGGCTTATTTGGCACGCGGTCCGAGCGTGCCAAATAAGCCTGACG
>NZ_JBQXES010000017.1:1287-70926 GCF_052599055.1 Thermophilibacter sp. ZX-H3
CCCTCGACCCCTTTACCATGGTGGCACGGTGGCACGGAGCCGTCCCGCGGATCGCGGGCCGGCGCCTGAGAGGGGGACTGTAGCCGCGCGCTACTGCTCGGCGCGCTCGGCCTTGCGCTTGACGTGGTTGCGCCAGGCGGTGAAGCCGATGAGGCCGAGGCCCACGACGCTCACGACGTTGATGCCGAGCATGATCTTCTCGACCGTCTGCATGCCGGGCTTGTAGACGCTGCCGGGCATGGCGCCGTCCATGGCGTTGGAGTTGGCCACGGTGTAGAGCAGGTGATGGATCGCCTCTCGACCGTAGTGGTACTGGGCCGCATTGTCCTTGTCGTAGGTCCACCAGCTGGTCTGGTCCTGATAGGTGAGCTTGGAGTCTCCGCCCGCCTCGATCATCTGGTAGGCATCCATGAACACACCGGTGTTGGCGTTGTCCGTGATGACGAAGCCGTCAAAGCCCCACTCGTCGCGCACGAGCTCGGTGAGCAGCGCGTAGGAGCCGCCGGTCCAGGTGGCGCCGATGCGGTTGAAGGCGGTCATGACGCCCTGGCAGGCGCGAACCCGCTTCGTGGCGTTGGAGTAGGTTCCGTCGCCGTTGTCCTCGAGGTAGTTGAGGTCGACGTCGCCCACCTTCATGCACGTCTCGAAGGGCTCGAGGTAGATCTCGCGGATGGACTGCTCGTTGGCCCAGGTGGCGATGGAGTACTGGCCCTCGCGGTCGCCGCGGTGGTTCTCCTGGTCGTTGAGCGCAAAGTGCTTGATCATGGCGTAGACGCCCTTGGAGGCGGCGCCCTTGACCTCGAGCGAGCCGATCACGCCGGAGAGGAACCCGTCCTCGGAGTAGTACTCGCCGTTGCGGCCGGTGAAGGGCGTGCGGTGGATGTTCATAGAGGGGGCGTACCAGCCGTTGGTCGTGCCCATCGCGGCGTCGTTGCCGATCATCTCGCCGTAGTCGAGGTAGATGTCCTGGTTCCAGGTCTGCGTCACGGTGACGGGCGTGCAGAAGGAGAGGCCGTTGCCACCGTAGATGAGACCGGAGGCGGTGTCGGCGTCAATCGCGAAGGGCTTGCCCACGCTCTCCAGCGCCTCGGTGCCGTAGCCGCCGCGAGCGATGGTGAGGTCGTAGTCCTCGGGCGTTAGCTGGTCGAGCAGGTCATCCCACATGGGGTCGTCGTAGTCCTTGCCACGCAGGTCAATCAGCGTGAGCCCGTTGTCCGCACCGTAGACCGGCTCGTCGGTGATGCTCGCCGGGTCGATGGGGCTGCCCGACTCGGTGGAGTCGAGCTGCGCGACCAGCTCGTCGGAGGCCTCCTTCACGTAGAGGAGCGAGGCCGGCTGGCCGTCGAGCTCGCCGTTGATCTCGTTGCCCCAGGTGGAGACGGTACCCTCGAGCGGGGTGCCGTCGTGCGCGGGCCAGGTGCCCGTCCAGTCGGAGCGCGTGAGGTACGTGGCGTCGCCGGCGGCCTCCTCGAAGAGGTTCTCGATCTTCTCGCCCGTGTAGGAGTCGGCAGCGTAGGTCGTGGCGTCCACGCCCGCGTTGTCGGGCACGTAGGTGGCCGTCATCGCGACGTTGCCCTCGGCGTCCATGCCGTCGGCCGTGGTGTAGCCCTTGGCGGCGAGCACGTTGTTTACCGCGTCGTGCGCGTTCTTGCCGGCGGTCACGTAATAGGTACCCGCGTCGAGGATGTAAGTGCCGGCGCCGTTGGCGTCATAGGCCTTGAGCTGCTCCTCGCTGAAGGTGATCTCCACGGTCTGGCTCTCGCCCGGCTCGAGGAGCTTGGTCTTGCCCAGGCCCACCAGCTCCACGGAGGCCTTCTCCACGCCGTTGGCTTGGTCGTAGTCCGTGTACGGGGACTGGGCGTAGAGCTCCACGACGTCCTTGCCCGCCACGTCACCGGTGTTGGTCACGGTTACGCGCGCGGTGCACTCGTCGCCAGACCACGCGGTCGAGAAGTCCGACCACTCGAAGGTGGTGTAGGAGAGGCCAAAGCCAAACGGGTGCGTGACCTCGTCCGCGTAGGAGAAGCCCCCGGCGTTGCCGGTGCCCATGACCACGTCCTCGTAGCGCGTCTCGTAGTACTTGTAGCCCACGTAGATGCCCTCGGCGTACGTGACGTAGTTGTACTTGGTGAGCTCGCCGCTCTCGTCAACGTACTGGTAGTCGCCGAAGTTCTGCGCGGCCGGGCTCTTGAGCGGCTCGCCGGAGAAGGTGTCCGCCGTGCGGGCGGACGGGTTGATGTCACCCGCCATGATGCCCGCGAGCGAGTCGAGGCCGTAGGTGCCCGTGCTCGGCACGAAGAGGACCGACTTGATGTTGGGCATGTCCTCCAGGAAGTCCAGGTCAAGCGCCGAGGCCGTGTTGACGATGAGCACGGTGTTGTCGAAGTTGTCGTTCAGGTACTGCAGGATCTCCAGCTCCGTGCTATCCGGCTCCAGGTAGGTGCGCGCCTGGTCCTCGGGGTTATCCGCGTGGTTGTACATGGAGCGCGGCATGTCGCGGCCCTCGCCGGCCACGCGGCGCAGCACAAAGACGGGCGTGGTGCCCTCGGCGCTGGCCAGCACGCCGGAATCCTCCATCACGGAGAGCGGGCACTCGTTGATGGAGAAGTCCTCGTCGTCGCCAAAGTTGATGGAGCCTGCGCCCATCGTGTACGCGGCACCGGCGCCCGTGGTGTAGAAGTCGAGCAGCTCCTCGTTCACCGTGAGGCCGTGGGCCGCAAAGGTGTTGAGGAAGGTGGAGTTGTCCACCTTGCCGCCGCCCGTGTACTGGCTGATCATGCTCTGGCTGCTCGTGAGGTTCTTGACCGACTCGCTGAAGAAGCTGAGCGTGGTGCCCTCCGGCAGCGGCAGGCTCTCGCCCTCGTTCTGGAGGAGCACGTAGCCCTCCGCGGCAATCTGCTTGTCCAGCTCCTCCGCGGCCGCCTTGAGCTCGTCGACGCTGGCGTAGTCGGCCTTGTTGTAGTCGAGGTCCAGCCCATCGGCATTGACGCCCGAGTTGTCCCAGGACTGCTGGTAGCCGAGCATCGAGTCGACCATGCGGCTGAATCCGCTGTAGAGCCCCGGCAACACGAAGTTGTTCACGGCCAGCAGCGCCACGAGCACGATGGCCACGATCACCTTGACGATCGACTTCACCACCCTTCCCACCTTGCGAGCGGTGCTAATCTGTTTTGCCACGTCCTTCTCCCTTCCTCCCGCGGGCAGCCGGCATGCCGCCCGCATCCTATCCTGACGCTCAGCTTACGTTCAGCCCCGCCCCGTGTGCGAGGTGTGACAGAATCGGTCGCAGGGCGTGACACTTTCGGGAGGACACATGTACAGGATGCTCATCGTCGAGGACACTCCGGCGGAGGCCGACCTCCTGCACGGCCACCTGCAGAGGTACGCCAGCGAGAAGAACCTGTCCTTCTCGATCGAGACCCTGTCGTCGGCCCTCGAGTTCATCAACTCCCGGCACGTGGCCGACCTAGTCTTCATGGACATCGACATGCCCGGCATCAACGGCATGGAGGCCGCGGAGATCCTGCGCAGCTACGACACCGAGACCCCGCTCGTCTTTGTGACCAACCTCGCGCAGTACGCCGTGCGCGGATACTCCGTCGACGCGGTTGACTTCGTGGTCAAGCCTGTCGAGTACGGGGACTTTGCCATGCGCATGGACCGCGCGATGCGCGCGGTGGCGAGAAACGCCGCGCGCACCCTGGCACTGCCCACCGCGGACGGCATGCGCGTGATCGCGCAGAGGGATGTCACCTACGTCGACCTCGTCAAGCACGATGTGCGCTATCACCTTGTCGACGGCACCGAGCTCCGCGAGCGCGGAAGCCTCCGCGCAGCAGAGCAGCGGCTCGACCCGCAGTCCTTCCTGCGCATCTCCTCGGGCTGCCTCGTCAACATGGCGCGCGTGGAGCGCATCGGCCGCGAGTCCGTGACCGTGACGGGCGGGGCCGAGCTCTTCTACAGCCGCTCGCAGCGCAGGCGCGCCCTCGAGACGCTTGCCAACTACGTGGGGAGGAGCTTCTGATGGCCACGGCCGTCGCATACGCGCTCTCGTTTCTCGTGACCTTCGGCAGCGCCGTCGCAGGCGTGGGGATGTTTGCGTGGCAGCTCGAGCGGCGTGCGGGGTTTGCCCGGCGCGTGGCCGCGATTGCGGTCGTTGGCGCGGCGGTCTGCACGGTTCTTCTCGCCATGCCGGCGCCTGCGGCCCCGCCAGACCCGTCCGACGCCCTTCCCTATCCGGTACAGCTCCTGATGTTCTCTGCCCTGCTGGCCATCATGGTGGGCGTCACGCTCTGGCTCTTTGACGCCTCGGTCTGGACGGCGCTCTTCTGCTGCACCGCGGGGTACGCCGTCCAGAACTTTGCCTCGGGGCTCACCGAGCTCGTCTGGGTGGCCGCCGGCGTGCCGGAGTCCGGGGACCCCACCCTGCGCGGGCACCTCGTGCGGTTTGCCCTCAACGTCATCTGCATCCTTGCGGTCTACGTGCCGTTCTACCGCGTCTTTGCGCGCCACATCAGCCGCGAGGGACTCGAGGAGGTGTCCGACCGGGCGCTCATCGTCATCATGGTGGTGGTCATGCTCGGTGTCATCGGGTTCGACCTCATCATCAAGGACATGGCGGACCGGGGGCTGCCCCTCATGTACGAGGCGGCGCTGCGCGGATTTCACGGGCTCACCTGTGGGCTCACGTACGCGCTCGAATACGAGCTTCTCGTGAGCCGCCGCCTCCAGGTGGAGCGCGCGACGACCGAGCGCGTGCTCGCCGAGCGGGAGCGCCAGTACGAGCGCAGCCGAGAGAACATCGAGGCCATCAACGTGAAGTGCCACGACATCCGTCACCAGATCCGCAGCCTTGCCGACGGCGGGACCGTGGTTGACCGGGGCGCGCTCGACGACATCGCGCGCGAGGTGGACGTCTACGACTCCACGGTTCGCACTGGCAACGAGGCGCTCGACACCATCCTCACCGAGAAGAGCCTCGCGTGCCGGCGGGCGGGCATCACCCTCTCCTGCATCGCCGACGGCCCCGCGCTCGACTTCATGTCCGCGGCCGACATCTACGCGCTCTTCGGCAACGCGCTCGACAACGCGATTGCGGGGGCGCGCGCAATCCCCGACCCCGAGCGGCGCAGCATCTCGCTCGTGGTGCGCCAGGTGGCGGGCGTGGTGTCCATCCACGTGGAGAACCCCTTTGCTGGCGAGATCACGCTGCGAGACGGGCTGCCCGTGACCACGCAGCGCCCCGAGGAGGGCCACGGCTATGGCGTGCGGTCGATGCGCCTCACCGCGGAGCGCTACGGCGGCACGCTCACCGTCCTCGCCGAGGGCGGCCGCTTCCACGTGAACGCGATCTTCCCCGCAGCCTGACGGAGGTGGGGCCTGACAAAGGTGTCAGGTTATGCGCGGCGGCGCGTGCCACTGGCGTCAGGTTTATTTGGCACGCGGTCCGAGCGTGCCAAATAAACCTGACGCCAGTGGCACGCTACCCGCGCGGGCGATACCAGGCCAGGAGCTCGTCGGCTGCCTCTTCGGGGAGGTCGCGCAGCTCGAGGCCGTCGGCGTCTCCTGCCGCCGTGCGCGCGGAGAGCGTGGCCACGCCCGCCCGGCGTTGGAACGGGCTGGCACGCATCTCCATGCGCTGCAGGCGGGTGCGCGGCGCGATCACGGTGAGCCGCGTGAGCCCACCGGTAACGAGCACCAACTCGCGGGCGGTATGGCCATAGCGAGCGGCGCCCCAAGCGCGCAGTGCGTCCACGACGAGCCCCACGAGCAGCACTACGCTCAGCACGGCCGCGGCAATGAGCAGCGGCTCCAGCAGCCATCCCGCGCTCTCAAGCAGGCCGGAAAGGCCGAAAAGCCACTGAGCGCCAAGGAAGATCGCGGTCGCAAACGGCCACCAGATCACCGCGCGCACCACGGCGCGCCGACGCGCGACGGGCCCCAGCTTCCCCAGCTCAACATGGCCCAGAACGCCCGAGCAGTCCGGCAACACCTCGGCGAGAAACGCGTCGACCTCGCCCAAGCGGATAAACGGATGCAGCAGCACGCTGCCCGAGGGCTCGCCGTCCTTCTCGCCCGGCGCGGCAACCACTTGCGCCGTGACCTCGGCGTACCCGATGAGCTGTCGAAGGATGCCCTGCCGCACCGCAACGTACTGCACGCGCCCCGCGGCGAGCGCGCGCGACGACCGGGAGAGCAGGCCGTGCTCCACGACCACGCGGTCGGCATAGCGCTCCACACGATAGCCCGCATAGCGCACGAGGTTGACCACAAATGAGACCGCCGCGCCCAAGAGGAGCGTAATAGCGAGAAACGCCAGGACCACGGGCACGATCATCGGGGAGAGCCCGACCATGAGCTCGTCTCCTCTGCCCACGACGTCAAGCAGCCCCCACTCGATCAGCTGGTTGGCCCCGTTGACGAGAAGGACCACGAGCGCGATGGCCTGGCTGCCGGCGCTCATCTGGGAGGCCGCGGCGAGGGCGAGCTCACGGCCCTCGAGCGAGAAGATTGCGAGCGGGTGCTCCGCAGTGGGCGCCACGTCCTTCTCGTCCTTCTCGACCTGGCCGGCAGCAGCGCGCTTGCGACGGAAGAGCTCCGCGCGCAGCGCCTCCGCCTCGCCCGCTCGCAGGCCGGAGATCTTGGAGGCGTCGCCCTCCGAGGCCGCGGCGCCCGTGTCCAGGTCGAGCGCGACCAAGCCAAGGAGGCGCTCCATCAGGGCGGAGTTCATCGAGACCGTGTGGATGTGCTCGTAGGGAACCGTGAGGCTTCGCCTGCTGAACGGACCCCAGCCGAGGCCCCAGCACAGGCGGACGCCCTCGGCCGTGAGCTCCCAGGTCCGCGCACGCCAGACGGCAAAGCTCAGAAGCAGGCAGACCGTGAAGATGCCAACGGCGGCGAGGGCCAGCTTGGCCAGCGCGAGGATGTCCCCGGCAAAGAAGTCCCGCGCCAGGCCAAACGCCACGAGGACGACCGGGCCAGACGCCATCTTGAGCGCCTCGGCGAGCACGGAGAGAGGGTTGGCGCGGTGCGTGCCGCGCAACGCCTCTGGGGTTGTGTCGGCGCCCTCGAAGAGCGAGCGACTGGGGACGGCCAGCCGCTCGAGGTCCTTCTCGCCGGCGCTCACACGTCCTCCTTTGCGAGGCGCGCGAGCTCGGCGACGCGGTCGCGCAGCTCGTTGGCGTCGTCCTCCGCGAGACCGGGAATCTCGAAGCTCTCGCCCGCCGTGGAGATGGTCACAGTTGCCAGGCCGTGCGCACGCAGGATGGGGCCTTGCTTGGTCTGCACGTGCTGGACGCGCACGAGCGGCACGAGCACGCGCTTCTTGGTGAAGACGCCGTGGTAGAGGTCCACATCGGTGGGCGTGACGTCATAGCGCCAGGTGGCGTACTCGACGCGCGGCGAGACGAGAAGATCGACGACGCAGATGGCCTCGATGACACCCGCGACGAGGTAGACCCAGAAGACGTCGCCGCCCAAATGGCGCACGATGAGCCAGGCCGCGACGGCCAGCGCGGCAACCACCACGATGCCGATGATGTCGGAGACGTACCACACCCGCAGCATGCGCGGGTCGAGCCGGTGCGAGGGCAAATCTGACATGCCAGTCCTTTCCATGGAAGACGCCACATCATTCTCTCATGACCGCCGTGCCACTGGCGTCAGGTTTATTTGGCACAGGGACCGTGCAAAGGGGACAGGCACTTTCGCACGGTTCGCCCGTGCGAAAGTGCCTGTCCCCTTTGCACGGTCCCTGTGCCAAATAAACCTGACGCCAGTGGCACGCCCATCAGGACCGCAACCGGCGGCGAGCGAGAACGCGGTGCACCCACGCGATCACGCCCACGCCCGCCACGGCGTCGGCGATCGCAAGGGCGGTCCCCACGTAGTTGAAGCCCTGCGTCTTGATCGGCCGCTCGATGCCCGGCTCGCCCACGCTCGCCGCGGCCTCGTTGTAGGCGAGGTTGGTGGCGCGCGCGTTGAGCCACGCATAGAGCACGTTCTTGGCGGCGCGCCTCAGGTTGGTGAGGTAGCTCACGGCGCGTGGCTCCTCGGGAGTGCCCTCCGCGGCCAGGAGCTCGTCCTGCGTGAACCCGTACGTGAAGGCCCCGTTGCGGAAGACGCCGTCCATGTAGAGGTCCCCGCCGGCACGCAGCATCTCGTCCGCGTTCATGTATGTCTGATGGTCGGCGTAGTCCGTGATGACGGCGCCCTCGAAGCCCCACTCGCCGCGCAGCACGCTCGTGAGCAGCGCGCGGCTGCCGCCCGCCCACGTGGCGCCGATGCGGTTGTACGAGGTCATGAGGCCCGTCGTCCCGCGCTCGACGGCGCGCTGGAACGGCGCGAGATAGATCTCGCGCAGCGTCTGCTCCGTGAGCCACGTGTAGAGAGAGTCCCGGTAGGAGTCCTGGTTGTTGACGGCAAAGTGCTTGAGGAAGGCGTAGGTGCCCGCATCGCGCGCGCCGGCGACCACCTCGGCGGCCATGGTGCCGCACAGCAGCGGGTCCTCGGCATAGTACTCGTAGTTGCGGCCGCCCACGGGCGTGCGGTGGACGTTGGCGCACGGCGCGTACCAGCCGTCCACGCCGATCATCGCGCACTCAAGGCCCACCTGCGCACCGTACTCGCGCGCGAGGTCGACGTTCCACGTCTGCGCGAGCACCGTCGGGCCGGGATAGCCCACGCCATAGCTCAGCTGGTTGAACGACCCTACCTGCGCGGGGCCGTCCACCTCCTTGGTGCGCGGCTTGCCGATCCCGTCGATGTCCCCCGTGGCCAGATAGCCGTGGAGAACGAGCCGCTCCATGTCCGCCAACGAGACGTAGTCGAGCAGGAGCTCCCAGCGCGGGTCGTCGTAGTCAAGGCCCAGCTCCCTGCCCATCTGCGTGAGCTCGCCGTCCTCGGTGAGCTGCCAGTAGTCGCCCGCGGACGAGACGAGTGGCTGGTTGAGCGGCGTGGCGAGCTCGCTCTCGTAGCGGCGCGCATCGGCCTCGACGCGGTCCTCGCCGTAGAGGTTGAGGGCCATGACGTTGTCCGTCATGGCGCGGGCCGCACTCCCCTGGCGCGGGAACGTCCCCGCGAAGTCCGCGCGCGTGAGGTACGTGATGCCGGCGGCGGAGTCCGAGCCGTCGATGGAGACGCCGTCCTCCGCGGACTCGCCGGTGAAGCGATTGGTCACGGTGGCGCCCGTCTGGAGGTCCTTCTCGCAGAGCACGTCAGAGGGCAGGTAATAGGTCGTCCGCGCGTAGTCGCAGTCCGCGAGCTCGTGCGCGTTTCGCTTGAGCTCGACGACATACTCGCCGCGCTCGAGCTCGTAGCCCGCAAAGTCGTTGCCGTTGGCGTCATAGCAGTCGTAGGAAGCAACGTCGTCGAGCGCGAAGGAGAGCGTCACGTCCTGGCTCTCCCCCGGCTGCAGAAGGCGCGTCTTGGCAAAGGCTACGAGCACCGTCGAGGCCTTCTCGATGCCGCCGGGCTCGTAGGGCGGCGTGCAGTAGAGCTGCACCACGTCGCGGCCGGCCACCTCCCCGGTGTTGGTGACGCGCACGGTGATGGAGACGTTCGTCTCGCGGTCCACGCGCATGCCCTGGCCGGGCGCGCGCGCCGTGACCTGCCACGAGAAGGACGTGTAGCTGAGGCCGTAGCCAAACGGGTACTGGACCACGGCATCGTAGCCCGTGCCATGCTCGTTCTCCACGTCGTCCCAGAAGCCCTCGGCGTCGGCCGTCTCGTACCAGCGGTATCCCACGTAGATGCCCTCGGCGTAGTCCACGAAGCGCACCCCGTCGTAGGTCTCGGCCACGCCGACGTTGGCGTTGAGCGTGCCGTCTGCCGGGTAGAGGCCCGCGCCGTTGGTGTAGAGCCCCTCGCCCATGGCGCCCGAGTTGGCCCAGCTCGCAGCCGTCTCGAAGGCGTAGGCGTAGGTGTCCGCCGTGCGGCCAGAGGGGTTGACGTCGCCCCAGAGCGCGCCGACGACGGCCCGGGCGCCCACCTCGCCGGTGGTGCCCACGATGAGCGCGGCGTCTATCCCCGGTATGGTCTCGAGCTCGCCGAGCTCCATCGTGTTGGTGGAGTTGACCAGCACCACCACGCGCTCGTAGGTCGCGCCCACGTAGCGCAGCAGGTCCTCCTCCTCGCGCGAGAGCTCGAGGTAGCCTCGCGTGACGTCGACGTCCACCTCGCCGTCGCGGCCGCTCACCTTGTGCTGCGCGCTCGGGCAGTCGATGGACTCGCCGGAGACGCGCCCGATGACCACGATCGCCGTGTCCGAGTACGCCTCCGCCGCGGCGAGAAGGTCCTCGGAGTAGCACGTCCTGTCGCGGACGCTCGGCTCGTAGAGGCGGCAGAACTCGGTGTCGTGGCTGTTGAGGGCGCCCGCGGAGCGGTAGGCGCGCTCGCCGTGAAAGCCGCGGTACATGTCCGTGAGCTGCGTGTTGTACGCGATGCCCCGCTCCTCGAGCGCGGCGAGAAGCCCCATCGTCTCGCCGGTCACCTGGCCGGAGCCAGACCCGCTCGCCACCCACTGCGTAGACGCCCAGCCAAAGACGTTGACCTGCGTCACGTCGGAGGGGAGGGGCAGCGCCTCATCCTCGTTGCGCAGCAGGACGATGCCCTCGGCCTCCACGCGCTCCGCGAGTTCGCGCCCCTTCTCCATCGTGGCGTCGCGCTCCTCGGGCTCGACGTTCACCACGTCGGTGCCCAGGAAGGAGTCGACCGTGTCGCCGAGAAGCGCCATGGCCACGTTGGCCGCCACGAGCGCGCCCACCGCCACCACGGCACCCGCGCACGCGACCACCCTCACGACCCTGCGACCCCTCTTGCCCACGCACCCTCCTCAGATCGACGCCGCCTCGCGGTTCCCGTCCTATTCTAACGACCCGCCGCGACACGGCATGGGCTACAATGTCGGTTGGAAAATCCCCGAAGAGAAGGGTCCGCATGAAACCTCGACCTCACAGTCGATGACCTGCGGCGCGCTCCCGTGGCGCGTCGAGTGACGCAAGCGAAGGAGCGCAGATGATCTACCTGTCCCAGCTACTGGGCAACCCCGTTCTGGATGCCGATGGCGAGAAGATCGGCACGGTTTCCGATCTCGGCATCGCCACCGGCGAGGTCTTCCCCCGAGTCACGAGCCTGGCCTTCATGGGCCCCGGGCGCACGCCGATCATGATCTCCTGGCGCAAGTACGTCGAGCGCTATGACGAGAACGAGGTCAACCTCAAGGTCATAGCCACCGACCTGCGCTTCTCGTATCTCCAGCCGGACGAGGTCCTTCTCGCCCGCGACATCCTGAACAAGCAGATCGTGGACACGCACGGCATGCGCGTCGTCCGCGTGAACGACCTCAAGCTCTCGGACACGAGCTCCACCCAGCTGCGCCTGCTCGGCGCCGAGGTGGGAGCGCGCGGCCTGCTGCGCAGCCTCCACCCCGCGCTCGAGAGCGTGGCGCTCAGGCTGGCGCGGACCTTCGGCCATCCCATGCCCGAGAAGATCATCGCGTGGAACTACATGGACCTCGTGGAGCGCGACCTCTCCAACGTCAAGCTCTCCGTGAGCCACAAGACGCTCGACGACATGCACCCCGCCGACATCGCCGACATCATCGAGCGGCTGGACCCGCGCCTGCGCGGCCAGGTCTTCGCGCAGCTCGACGACGAGCAGCGCGCCGACGCCATGGCGGAGTTCGACGACGACGCCATGGCCGCCGAGCTCATGGGCTCTCTCAACGAGACCGACGCCTCGCGCATGCTGGCCGAGATGGACCCGGACGACGCTGCCGAGCTCGTCTCCGAGCTCGACTACGACAAGGCGGAGAAACTCCTGCGCCTCATGGGCGTGCAGGAGCAGCGCGCCATCCGCCAGCTGCTGGGATACCGCGAGAACACGGCCGGCCGCATCATGACCTCCGAGGTCGCCACGGTGCCCGACGACGCCACCGTGGCCGACGCCGTGGAGATGCTGCGCGGGCTGGACGAGGACTTCGAGTCCGTGCGCTACGTCTACCTCACCGACGAGGACGGCAAGCTCGCCGGCGTGGTGACGCTTCCCGGCCTCATCGTGGCCGACCCCGAGACGCGGCTCTCCGAGCTTGCGACCGAGGACCTCATCACGGCGAGCCCCGAGGACGACCAGGAGGACGTGGCCGAGGACATCGCCAAGTACAACCTGCTGGCCATGCCCGTCGTAAACGACGAGGGGCGCCTCTTGGGCATCGTCACCGTCGATGACGCGCTCGACGTCCTGGAGGAGGAGCACGCCGAGGACCTGCGCGTCGCCGGCGGCTCCGCAGACGGCGAGGACTCCGGGCACGCGAGCACGCTCATCTGGCTCGTGCGCCGCAACGTGTGGGTGGTCCTGTGGGCCGTCGGCGTGGTGGCGCTCGCCCTCGTCGCGGGGACGCGGCTCGGCCTCGGCGAGACGCTCGCCGCCACCATCCCGCTTGCGGTCGCGCTCGTGCTCGCGGATGACTCCGTGAGCTACGTCACCAACTTCTTCCTCGAGAACGACCCCGACGACGAGGACGCGCCCTCCGCGCTCGGCTTCGCCTTCAAGGGGCTCGGCCTCGGCGTCGCGCTCGGCGCGCTCGTGGCGCTCATCGTCCTCGGGCTCGAGAGCGTCATCGCCTCCCCCGCCGTCCCCTCCTCGATCGAGCGGCTCGGCCCCGCGCTCTCTGCGGGAGGCGTGGCAGCGGCCGTCTCCACGTTCGTCTCGTTTGCGACCACGCCCATCTACCTGGCCGTCCTTCGCCGGCGCGACGAGACCAACAAGGAGACCTCCGGCTTCACGCTCTCCCTCGTCTCAATGCTGGTGGCCGTGGTGGTGTTCCTTGCTGCCGTGCTGGCGCTCGCCGGACCCCTGGGGCTGGTGGGATGATGAAGGACGACGCGCCCTCTTCGTCGCTCGAGCCGCGACGCATCCTCGCGGCGATGGGCCCCGGCATGGTGGCCGCCCTTGCCGGCGCGGACGCGGGCGGCGTGGCCACCTACTCCAACGCCGGCGCGCTCTTCGGCTTCGACCAGCTCTGGACCGTGCCGGTGATGTGCTTCCTGCTGATCGTGGCCCAGGAGACTGCCGCGCGCATGGGCTGCGTCACGGGCAAGGGGTTCGCCTCGCTCATCCGCGAGCAGTTCGGCGTGCGCCTCTCCGTCGTGGCCATGCTCGCGCTGCTCATCTCAAACACCACCGTCACGCTCTCCGAGTTCGCCGGCATCGCCTCGGCACTCGCCCTCTTCGGCGTGCCCCCGATCGTGTCCGTGCCGGTGGCGGCGCTCGCCATTTGGCTGCTCACGATGAGCGGCTCATACCGACGCATCGAGAAGGTCCTTCTCGCCATCGCATGCGTCTTCGTGACCTACGTCATCGCCGGCGTGATGGTAGGGCCCGACTGGGGCGACGCCCTGATCCACACCGTGATCCCGCACGTCACGGCCTCGCCGCAGTACCTCTCGCTGCTGGTCGCGAACGTCGGCACCACCATCGCTCCCTGGATGCTCTTCCTCGCCCAGAGCAACGTGGTCGAGAAGAACGCACGGGCGGCCGACCTCCCCTACCAGCGCATCGACACCGTGACGGGGGCCGTGGTGGCAAGTGCCATCTCGTGGTTCATCATCCTCACGACGGGGGCTGTGCTGAACCCGGCCGGGGTCGTCGTGAACGGCGCGGAGGACGCGGCGTCGGCGCTCGCACCGCTCGTCGGCAGCTACGCGGAGGCGCTCTTCGGCGCGGGGCTCGCCGGGGCCTCGCTCCTCGCGGCCTGCGTCCTGCCCGGCATCACCTCAAGCGCCATCTGCGAGGCCTTCGGCTGGGAGCGCGGCGCGGACCGCAGCTGGTCGGAGGCGCCCGCCTACCGGGGAATCATCACGGCGGTCATCGGCATCTCCGCCGTCGTGGTGGTGCTGCCCAACGTCAACCTCTTCGGCATCATGATGGTGGCGCAGGTCATCAACGGAGTCCTGCTGCCCGTCCTCCTCGTCTTCATGGTGCTCATCGCGAGCGACCGCCACGTGATGGGGCACTTTGCGAACGGTCGCATCTGGAACGCGCTCACGTGGTTCACCATCGTCGCCGTGGCCATCCTCACCGTCGTGATGTTCGTGATGCAGGCCATGGGGATGTGACGCGAGGCGCACCGCCCATCCTCTCCTGCAATCAGGGGGATAGTGCGAAAGATCCGGCCGTCCAGCTGCAATCGGGGGGATAGTGTGAAGCACTTTTCGTGCTCCAGGCGTCCTTTGCCCCGTATCAGTCTGACGCCAACTGGGGTTTTGTCGGGCCTCCACCCGGGGGCCCTCCGAAAACCCTTCACACTATCCCCCTGATTGCAGGCCGCCGTCCGATTTTTACACACTATCCCCCTGATTGCAGGCGCCCATGCCGTCGGGCATGCCCTCCGCCCCCGCTGGGCGCCTTGCGCGACCCGGCGTCGTCTTTGCGGTATGGTCGAAGGGAGCTGAGGGGGCGAGGGGATGCATTCAGAGAGCGTGCGCGCATGGGCCGAGGACTGGCGGGGCCGCTTTGCCGACACGCTGCCCACCATCCTCTTCTTCATCGCGCTCTTCTGGATCGTGCACCTTGCCTTTGGGTCCAACTACCTCCTCGCGGTCTCCCCGTACACCTCGCTCTTCCAGGCGCGGCTGCGAAAGTACAACCCACCGGGCCAGTACGCCCGATTCGTGCTGGTGAGCGCGCTCGCGCTCGTTGCGGCGCGCGTTGCCGTCATCGGCGTGGTGCCGTGCGTCATCGTGAACCTCCTCATGCCGTTCCTGCTCGTCTTCATGCGCTCGTCGCAGCTCAACCCACGTCGCTACTTCCCCTACACGATGCTCTTCTGCTTCCTTGAGCTCCGGCCCGAGGCCATCGTGGACACGTTCGCGACGCAGGCCCTCGTGCTCGCCACCTGCTGCGCCACCCTCATCGTCACGCTCGTCGTGGCAGGACGCCTCCAGCACCACGCGCAGCGCGCCCGCACCCGCCTGCACGAACTCGTCGGCCGCCTCGCCGATGACCTGACGCGGGCCTCGAAGGGCGGCGTCGGCCCCAACCTCAGCTCCGAGCTCCTCCAGCTCAGACGCGACTTCGCCCGCATGGCGTATACCGCTCGGGAGGACTCCTCGGCGCCCGTCCGCGTACAGAACCTCCTCGACATGTTTGCGACACTCGCGCAGCGGACCGCCTACCTCGCCGGCAACTTCGACTGGGACGCGAGCCACCAGGAGGAGCACGCGCGCGCCCTCGGCGAGCTCGGCCAGCTCACGCGCGACCTCAACGCCGCGCTCGAGGGCGACGTCTCCGTGCGCTGCCACCGGCTCATCCCCCGCGCCCAGGAGCTGCTCGAGGGAACGAGCATCGCCGAGGACCGCTTCCGCATCTTCTATCAGAGCTACCTCAACCTGGCGCTGCTCATCCTCCGCACCGCGCCCGACCCGCACCAGCGCCCCTGGCGCCTCTCCGCCTCCGACCTCGCCCGCGTGACGAGCTTCCGCAAGCGCCTCAGCCTCGAGTCGTTTGAGATGCGCTTCTCCATCCGCTGCGGAGCCGTCCTCGCCGTGAGCTGCGCCTCGAACCTGCTGTTCCCCGTCGACCACCTCTACTGGTTCGCCCTCCACGCCTTCCTGCTGCTGCAGCCCTTCCCGCACGAGTCGCTCCACCGCATGCGCACCCGCATGGTGGGGACCGTCATCGGGTGCCTCTTCGTGCACGGCCTGGCGCTGCTCGACCTCGGCTGGGTCGAGGTCACCATCCTCGGGATGTTCCTCGTGGGGCCGATGTATGCCACCAAGCCCGGCTCCGTTCCGTCGGCGTTCTTCGCGACCGCCTACGCCGTCTCCATGGCGTCGGTCTCCATCGACGACCGCTACGCCACCACCATGCGCATCGCGAGCCTCCTGCTCGCCATCGCCACCGTCGCGATCGTCAACCACCTCGTGTGCCCCACCTCGGAGCGACGGCTCTTCGTTGCCAACTTCCACCAGATGATCGGCATGGTCGGGCGCTACTGGCGCCTCATCCGCCTCACCCTCACGCACCGCGTGGACACCGTCGTCTCGTCCGAGACCCTGCTTCACTTCCAGATGCTCCACACCCAGGCGGCGGAGTTCGTCGAGTCGCTCGGCGAGGCGGGCGAGAAGGACCGAGAAATCGCCGAGCTGGCGCGCTATCGCGACGCGGCGGAGCGTGCGCTCTTCTGCCTCTGGGAGATCATGTGCGAGCTCGAGCAGCTCGAGCTGCTGGTGCGTCTGCACGAGGTGGGGGATGACGAGCGGCCGCTCTTCGAGCGGATCATCGACCTCGCCGAGGCAAACTGCGACCCGCAGCGCTTTGGCACGGGCGTGGACGCGGCCGAGGAGATGCTCTTCGAGCTTGAGGAGCCGGACCTGCGCTACGTTCTCGAGCAGTACGTCGACCGCGCGGGAGAGCTGCGCCTCGCCATCGACGACGCCCGGGGCGCCCTCGTGCAGCGCCCCACCTACGTCGAGGAAATCCGCCCGTAGCTTCCCGGCGTGCAAAGGGGACGGGCCGTGCCACTGGCGTCAGGTTTATTTGGCACGCGCGGTTTGCGTGCCAAATAAACCTGACGCCAGTGGCACGGCCCGTCCCCTTTGCACGCCTGCCCCCTTTGCACGCCGGGACGCCGACCCTCAGAGCATGCCGCGAGCGAGCATGTCGGCCGGGTCCTGGCGGTTGACGTTCGTCGCCGTGTCGCCAAAGAGGCGGGCATCCGGGCTGTTGAGCGTCGAGATGGCGGCAAGGTCCCCGCCGTGGCCGAGCGGCGCATACGCCTCGACCACGATGCCGCGCTCGCGACAGTAGGCCTCGAGCTCCGGACGCCAGAAGCTCGGGTGGCTCTCCACCTGGTCGATGGCGGGAAGCACCCCGACCTCGTCGGCCAGCCGCGCGATGTGCTCGGGCAGGAAATTAGAGACGCCAATTGCCCTGACCACGCCCTCCTCGAGCAGCCGGGCCATCGCTCGCCACGAGTCAACGTAGGTCCCCAGCGCGGGGGCGGGCCAATGGATGAGGTAGAGGTCGACCACGTCGACGCCCAGGGCGGCGCGCGACGCCTCAAAGGCGCGCAGCGTGGGGTCGTACCCCTGCTCGAAGGTCCGCAGCTTGGTCGTCACAAAGACCTCGCCCGCCAGGCCCGTCGCCGCGAGCGCCGCGCCGACCCCCGCCTCGTTCATGTACGCCGCCGCGGTATCCACGTGGCGGTAGCCCAAGGCCAGCGCCCCCTCCACGGCGGCCTGCGTCTCGTCGGGGCGTATCTGGAGCGTGCCGAAACCGATCTGTGGGATCTCCACGCCACCCGTCAGCATGACCCCCATGGTCACCCCTCCCTTCCAAGCCAGAACACGCTTGCGTCGTCCGATTTCTTGAGGCGAGGATATCGCACGTAGTCCGGATCCGCCTCCTCAAGCTCCCGGAGCTCCGCCGCGAGCCCCTCGACTCGCGCGGCGGACAGCTCCGGCAGCTCGCCTGCGGCATTGGCCAGCCCAAAGGACCCGAACGCCCGCCACATCCCGTCGCTCATGCCGGCAACCGCGACCACCTCGGGACGCGGAAGCGCCGCGCGACGCAGGTGGGCAAGCCCCGCGCCGGAGGGGTCCAGGCACCAGTAGCCGCCCTCGGTGTTCCGCAGCCGTCGGTGGTCCAGGATGACGTCATCCACCAGCGCCCGCTTCTCGGGGCCCGAGAGAGCGCGCCCGAAGGCAGCGGCACGCTCGCGGCTCACGCGGAGCGCCTCGGCATCCAGCCCCTCGAGCACCTCGTCCGTCGAGAAGAACGTCGAGCCATCGCGCATGACGGCAACGAGCGGGGAGTCCCCCAGCCCGTAGAGCTCCACGGCGTCGGCGGACACAACGGCGAGCGCGAGCGTCGCCGAGGGAATGGCGTCGGGGTCGGCCTGCGCAAGCGGGCAGCCCAGCGCCTCCTCAAGCTCCGAGCGCGCCGAGGCGACGGCGGACCGGAGCGCCTCCTCGGCCGAGGCCCCTGCCTCCAGCGCCTCGCACGCGCCGGCGCCCACCGTGTGGGAGAACCACTGCGCATTGCTCCCGAAGCGCCCCGCAAAGAGCGGCGCGCCCGCAAGCCCCGTGGCCCCGTCAATCACGATGCCATAGCTCGACGTCGCCCGGACGAAGTCCTCGTTCACGGCGTTCCCGCGGTCGGTGAAGTGGAAATGGCGCATCGGATACCTCCGCCACGTCAGGGGCCAAGTCAATGTGTGAGCGTCGGAACACCTGTAATAAGAGTTGAAAATAGGACGGATCCGATTAGGGCAATCCCCAAGCTCGCCAGGGTTCCAACAAGATACTGCTCCGCAAAATCACCGCTTTCCTCAATCTTCTTGAATCGCGCAATACTCTTGGCAGTCATCACAAATGCAATCGCAGAGTACTGGCCAAGAAGCGCTAGCGCCACAACAATGGTTCGCTCAACGACGCCGATGATTCGGCCCGAGCGCTGCGCCGCGAGGACAATCTTCTCTTTCGAGCGTGACGCAGCGTCGAATTCTCTCAGCGACCCCAGGAGCTCCCTCACGGTCACCTCACCCGGCTTGCCCGCGAAAAGGACAGATGCGAAAACGGCAAGGAGCGTCGCTAAGCGGGCGTCCGCATCCAGCAATGATCGCCCATCTACGGAGAAAAGCTCGGCAAGAACGCCCATGCCCGCGCACACGGTGATATGAAGTGACTGATCAAGGCAGTATCCCTTCCAGTCTCCGAGGCGGTGTCTGACCTTAGGGCGGACCACCCCGTCAAGCGCGGCGTGGGTGATTCCCGTCGCAACCGCGACAAGCGCAATCCAAGGTAAGCCCACGCCAATGAGGACCCCGGCCGCAAGGGCAGACAGCGCAGCGCACAATACGGCGTGACTCGCAAGCATGACCGCCGAGCTTTCCTTTGCCCTAGCCATGCCGTCGGTCTGCAGGTAGAAATCCCCCAGCAAGTGCGCGAGCAGCATGCTGCCAATCGCTGCGCCCACCTATCTCTCCCCTCCTTGGCACCAACGGACCATGAGGGCGGCCGCGTTGCGTTCCTCCAAAACGCAGCCGGAGCCAATTAGCCTGTCGATGCTGCTCCTCGACATGAACCCCTCTACACTGGCAAGCCGGTAGGATAGTCCCCGGAGACTCTCCGTCGGCCAGGAATCACCACCACGACATCCGACGTCTACGTTCTCGACTGCGCCATCGGGAAAATCCCTCCCGCTTAGAACCCCGGCGCGACGCCACGCATCATAGGCTGTACGGTCTCCCTCTAGAAGCAAATTGAGCAGGTGCGCGCGGGCCTCCTCCAATTCCCATCCCGCCGACCCTGCCGCAAAGACAGGCGATGCGACCAGCGGCCTGCAGAGCTCAACGAGGCGCGCGACCGCCTCTTGCTTCTTACTCCTTCCGCAGCAGATTCCAATGGCATAGCCTGCCAGCACGGTTAGCTCCGAACTCTTGTGGTTTCCCCAAATTACAAGGCGATAGAGCCGGCTTGCTTTGGCCTCCTCGGCGGCGGCGCGAGCGCAGTGGTACGCCGTCCCGTCCTGCGCGGGCGACGGCTCGCCCTCAATGTTGACCTCCCAGCCGCCCACTCCGATGCCGCCACGCATCTTAACGGGAGCCATGAGGATGGACAGCTCACGATAATAAAGAAATGCGGCGGCAGTATTTAAAAAGAGGCCTTGTATCTCATCCCCACCGCTGAACGCGGCGCTCACCGCCATTCCTCCGCCATGCAGCTCGTTGAGAAACCTGATTGATGCCTCCAGCTTTCTCTGTATGGAGAGTCGTTCCTCAATTTCGTAGGCTCTCGAATCCTCAATATCGGCAATCAACGCACTGAATTGCTCCACGCTACCCCTCCTTCGTCTTACCAAGAATAGCGCGGTTTTTTTGCGCGAAGCATGCTTAGTGCAGAAAAACTGCGCCAAACGGACTTGGATAGATAAACAGAGAAAGGGGCCTGACGCACAGCAGGGACAGGACGGAGGACGGACTGAGAACTACCTACGAAACGCCGGCCTTCATCCCAGCTACAACCACGTTCCCGAATCCCGAGGCGACGGCCTCTCCACGAAGGCGGAGCATCTCGTCCGACCCTGGCGTGGGGTGTCCTGACAATGCCCCGCGCACCCCGTTCGGCCTAAAGGGGATAAGCTTCAATCGCACGTCACCGCGCCGCCGACCAAGGACCTCGGCCACACCCCGGATCGCCCGACGGGCATCGGTCCACTCCCCGTCAACGTATACGACTCTGACCTCCTCCAGCTTCCCCAAACCGCTCAGAAGCTCGAGATTCCGCTTGACTGCCTCGTTGCCCGTCCCCGTCAGCCTGCGGAACACCGTAGAACTCCAGCTCTTCACATCGAGCATGACCCCATCCGTAGCGTCGAGAAGGTCAGCATGGTTCCAGAGCCCTACCGTACCGTTAGAATCCACAAGCGTGCCGAGGCCAGCCTCCTTGCAAAGCTCAAAAAGGCGGGTCAAAAACGCTGGGTGAAGCGTGCACTCCCCTCCCGAGGCCGTCACCCCCCGTATGAACGGCACCCACCCCCTTATCCGTTCGAACACCTCTTCCGCGCTCATGACGACCACTTTCGGGGAGGCATGCCGCTCGCAGGCGCGTATGCAAGCGTCGCAACCGAGGCACTGTCCCTCATCCCAAATTACCCGCGATCCGTCTCGCATGAGCGCCCCGACGGGACACGCCTCGATGCACAAGCCGCATCCGTCACAGAGGCGCTGGGTCTCCGGATTGTGGCAGTACTCGCACGCGATGTTGCACCCCTGTAGGAAGACGGCAGCGCGGCTCCCCGGCCCATCCACGAGGCTGAAGGGAATGATTTTGTTCACCGGGGCAACGGCGGCCATCAGAACCGCACCTTCCGCTCTCCCAGATGGTTGTTGGCGTAGTTGTCCACCGCGCCGTGTGCGGTATCGTGCAGGACGGGAGACCCCTTCGCAAACTGCCCCATTTCGCTGCGCTTGGCAAGATATCCCGTGATTCGCACGAGGTCACCGTCAGAGGAATAGAAACTCAGGTACTTATCGCCAATGGAAAAGGCTCCTTTGACAAGATCGAGGATAGCCTCGGGATTCTCTCGTGCCGTCGACTCCACGGGGAAGATGTCGGAAACCCCTGTCGGGAAGAAGCGATGGAAGCGAGCGCTGTGTCGGATATGATCAAAAAGCACCTTGGGCTCGTCCCCCACCCTGATTCGTACCCCCGGGGTCACGCCCTGCTGCTGCGCGAGCCCACCTTGGGCGTGGAGAAGGTAGCGGTCGTGTGCGATCGGCGAGAAGGGCGCAGGATGCTCGCTCACGAGTTCAGAAATCTTTGCCATAATCCTCTCGGCCAAGTCATCCGCCTCGCCGTCTCGTCCGTAGCGGAGGTCTCCCCCGTGCGAGAGGAGCGTGGAGACGCACTCGCTCATTCCGGCGACCCCAAACATTCCGACAAAGCGATCGGGGCTGATGAGGCCTTCGTCGACCAAGAACGAGCTGGAGAAGAAGTTGCTCTTCTCCACAATAAAGGAGACGCGCGCATCCATGTACTCGAGCAGAGCACCAACCGCCTCAGGCAGGAGCTCGTCCATAAAGTGCCCCTCGCTTGAGGCGAGATCGGCGAGTCGGGGGAGGACAATCCGGGAGAGACAGTACCCGCCGCCTCCAAGGGGGAGAACGTTAAAGCAGCTGCAGACCCCATAGCCACCTTCGAACGTCTCGCGGTGAATCGCATCGTTTGCGAAGGCGGGGTTCGAACAGTCCAAGGCCGTCATTAACGCCCGCACGGCAAAGTCATCCGGGGTGACATCAGCGTCATATTTCATTGTAAGGTTGGGAACGGAATTCTTAAGACGAGCCTCCGCGGAGAGAATCAGCCTGCCGGCACGCGTCTCTCGAGGCCCAATGTTCGCGTGACAGTAACCGTTGGCGATTACGCGATCAAGATACGTGAGAAAACCGCAGATCTTGGTGAGAGCCTCCTCGTCTGTAAGGTCATCCAAGAAGGGATCAATCAGCCTATCCAGCTCACCTATAAAGACGGGTCGTCCCGTCACGGATGGTATGTGGGCATAGAGTATCTCCAAATCAACGATAAGGTCATCAAGCGTATCCGGGGGATCCAGCCGAAGGAAGGAGCTCCCGTTCCTGACGAAGCGTTCGAAGTCTGCAAGGACGTAGCGAGGGCGATAGGGGGCCTTCCCCTCGTTCATGTCACAAAGAGCTTCGCGCTCATAGAAGTAGCGAAACTCGTCAGGGACGGAAAACGGACACCCGTCGTTCTCCGCAGCCTGCGCCAATCGCAGGACCTTCTGATCGTAGGTCAGTCGTTCCGATGTGATGATGTCGATATAGCGATTCATGCCAGCAGCATCCTTTCCCTCTCGCCCTGCCCAGACATTCCAAGACGTCGTCTGAGACGCCGTTCCAGCTCCTTGACTCCCCTACGGTCTACGACGATCCTGCGCCCCTCAAGGCGCACGACCCCCTCGTCGGATAGCGCGGCGAGACCCCTGCTTACGGTCTTCACGCTGACCTTGATCCGGTCTGCCAGCTCCTGTCGTGTCTCGCAAATCACCATCCCGTTGGGCGATTCCCTCCCATACATCCAGAGGGCATACTCGAGTCGCTCGCTACCGCTCCAAAAGAGAAGGTCACGTGCCGCGCGAGACTGCTCGACGCTCTGCCTGAGAAGAGTCCTCGCCCGACAGAACAGAGCATCCGGACTGCTCTTTAGCCACGCGAGATACGAGCAAGTCCTCAACACGCGCAGCTCGCAGTCCTCAAGAGCGAGCAGGGTCGCACGATAGCACCGATAACCCGCCATTGCCTCGGTCTCGCCCAGCATGATGCCCGAGCCAAACTCAGCCACCACGAAGCAGCCTCCGGATACCTCTCGCCTGACAGCTCTAATCAGCCCGGACACGAGGTAATACACGTAATCACCGTCCTCACCCTCTCGCACGAGACAGTCGCCACGACGAAGCCTCTTCGCTCGAGAAGCAGCCACCAGCCAGTTCGGCAAATCTTCGTAGGCGATTGCCGATGCGGCGTATGGCTCGAGACCGCTTCCACACGGAGCGCTCAACGCTCCTTTCATGAGACCCTCCTTGGGTTGAGGTTAGGTCCAGGCAGTAAACAACTCCAGGACATTTGTCCTCCTAGCTGCATCTTTTTGTGACAATTGGCAACGATTCCCAACAAATAACGCCTCTTGCGCGCACGGGTTCCTATGATTGGCCCACCAAAATGCTTCGACGATTGGAGGCCACCATGGGCCGAGTGTTTCTCATCGTGCTTGACAGCTGCGGGATAGGCGGCGCGCCCGACGCCTCCTTCTTTCACGACGAGGGGAGCGACACCCTCGCCGCAGCGGCCGCGAGTCCTCTTTTTTCGATGCCCAACATGCGCGAGGCGGGACTCTTCAACATCAATGGCGTCACCTGCGCCACACCATCCGATAGGCCTTCCGGAGCTTTCGCTCGCGTGCAGGAGCGATCGATGGGCAAGGACACGACAACGGGGCACTGGGAGATAGCAGGCGTCGAGTCCCCCGTCCCCATGCCCACCTTTCCCAATGGCTTCCCCCACGACCTCATCGAGGCGTTTGAGCTGGCGACGGGACGCAAGGTCATCTGCAACCGCCCCTATTCCGGCACCGCAGTCATAGCAGACTATGGGCGGGAGCACGTAGAGACCGGTGCGCTCATCGTCTATACGTCCGCGGACAGCGTCTTTCAGGTGGCGGCACACGAGGATGTAGTCCCTATTGACGAACTTTATCACTGCTGCCAGATAGCGCGCGACCTTCTTGTAGGCGACTACGCAGTAGGCAGGGTCATCGCTCGCCCCTTTGACGGGGAATACCCCAACTACTCTAGAACGTCCCGTAGGCATGACTTCTCCCTCAATCCCCCGACCGACACCATGCTCGACTACCTCTCGAGCGCCGGGAGAGACGTGCTCGCAGTGGGCAAAATCAACGACATCTTCGCGGGTCGCGGCGTGACCGACATGGTGCGCACCGCCAGCAATGCAGAGGGCATACAGCGCACCCTTGAGTGGGAACGGCGCAACTTCGAGGGCCTCTGTTTCACCAACCTCGTTGACTTTGACATGCTCTATGGCCATAGAAACGACGTCGACGGATACGCCCGTGCTCTGGCTGAGTTTGATCGCGCCGTCCCCGACCTCCTATCGGGCCTTTGTGAGGACGACCTCTTGATGGTCACCGCCGATCATGGCTGCGATCCTTCGACCCCCTCAACGGACCACTCGCGCGAGTGCGTGCCTTGGGTCATTCTCGGCCCTCACGTGAGGCCCGCGACAAACCTCGGGACCCTTCCCACTTACGGGGACATAGCCGCCACAATCCTCGACTATCTGCAAGTCACCGGAGAGACGTGCGGCACCTCGCGACTCCCGCAAATTCTCTGCGACTAGAATCAACGCCATCAAGGGGCACGCCGCCCCTCTCGTCAGCACGTGGCGAGAGGGGCGGCGTGCCTGAAAACGACTCGAACTCGAGCGCGCTCTCTACGCCCTCTTCGCCTTGGCCCGATCAGCAGCAATCGTCATGCGGATAGCCTCGATAGCGGTACGAATCGCCGGCTCTGTATCCCAGGTACACACGGGACCGGTCTTGAGCTCAGCCTCTCGCTCGAGGTTCCGACACAACAGAAGCACCGTCGCGCAACGGACCCTCAGAGCGGATGCAACGATGTAGAGCGTCGCGGACTCCATCTCTGATCCCAGGGCACCAGCCCGCTTCCAGGCATCCCACTTCTGGAGTAGCTCATAGCTGACGGGCATTCTCTCCGGGTCATGCTGACCATAATACGAATCCTTACACTCGACAACACCGAGATGACTCTTGAAGCCGAGCTTTTCGGATGCATCCCGGAGCGAGCAGACCAGGTCGAAGTTGGGTACTGCGGGATATTCGATGGGAACGTATTCCCGTCCCGTGCCCTCCTTTCTGATGGCTCCGGTCGGGATAATCAGGTCGCCTGGGACAAGTGAGCTGTCAACTCCCCCACAAGTGCCCACGCGAACGAATGTATCCGCGCCGAGCATGTGAAGCTCCTCCATCGCAATGGATGCCGAGGGGCCTCCGATACCCGTAGAGACAACGCTGACCTTCTCGCCGTCGAGGTAGCCGGTGCAGGTGTTGTACTCTCGGTTCGTCTGAACGTGCACGGCGTCATCAAGATATGCGGCGATCTTTTCGACGCGGCCCGGATCGCCAGGAGTGATAACGTACCTCCCGACGTCCCCCCGCTTGCACTTAAGGTGATGCACCAACTCTTCACTCATTGCGTTACTCCCTATCCCTGGAGGCCCGAGCGCCTCGACTCCACGAGCGCCTCGACTGCCTCATCCATGGTCACGACGCGATTGCCAATACCGAGCTTGCGACACAACCTGCTGACATACGGCTGTTTGAGCATTGCCTCGTCCAACGCCCCAAAGTCCCAAAAGACCTCCTGCGGAGTCCCCGCCGTAACCACCTTCCTATTTGCCATTACAATGACCCGCGAGAAGTTCTCGACGACGAACTCCATGTCGTGAGAAATCGTGATGAGCATCTTCCCCCGCTCCTGCAACGTCTTTAGAATCTGCGAGAGCCTGCGGTTTCCCACGAGATCCTGACCAGCCGTTGGCTCGTCAAAGATGATGACCTCCGTGTCCATAGCCAGAATCGCGGCTATGGTGATGAACTTACGCATGGACAGAGGGAGGTTGAACGGGTTTTCTTGCCGCACGTCCTGGAGGCCAGTGAGGACAAGGGCATCCTCAATGAGGGCCCCGATTTCCTCGGGAGTGCGATCCAGCGCCTTCGTGCCAAACGCAACTTCCGCCTCAATCGTTGAATTGAAAATCTGGTCGTCGGGGTTCTGAAACACGTAGCCAACGTGACGGCTTAGCTGTGCCACGGTAAAATCCCCGGTATTCATTCCGTCGACAAGAATCTCTCCACGCGTGGGACGCACGAGACCGTTGAGCATCTTGACGGTGGTCGTCTTGCCGGCGCCGTTCTGACCGATAATCGCCACGTTCTCTCCTCGCTCGATGGAGATGTCCACCCCATCGACCGCAAGGAAGCCGCCGGGATATTCGTGTCCCACGCCCTTCATCTCGATATACGCCATGACTACTGCCCTCCCTTCCGTAGACCCTCGCCGACCGAGCGCGCGGCCTCGGACTCGGTCACAGGAATGCGCGGGATGGCAAACCCCCGCTCACGTAGCCGGTTTCCCAAGATTGAAATCTGAGGAATCTGAACGCCGTGGTTTTCGTAAAGCGAGATGTCGGAAAGCACGTCATGGGTGGGACCGTTCGCGATGAGCCGAGCATCCTCGAGCACGAGAACGCGATCGGCATACTCCGCGATAAGGTCGACCTTGTGCTCAACGAGCACAATTGTCTTGTGTTTTTCCTTCATGGTGCTAATCACCCTGAAGACGCTTTCCGTCCCCGCCGGATCAAGCTGCGACGTAGGTTCGTCGATGACCAGAATGTCGGGTTCAAGCACAAGCGTTGATGCGAGCGCAACGCGCTGCTGCTGTCCCCCCGAGAGCTCAAAGGGATTCTTGAAGGCGATATGCTCGATGTCGGTCATTCTCATAACGTCGACCACACGACCCTCAATCTCGTCAACCGAAACGCCGAAGAGCTCGAGACCGTAGGCAATCTCCTCAAACACCGTCTTCTTCACACCGCTGATCTGGTTGAAGGGGTTCTGGAAGACGTATCCGATGTTAAGCGCAAGCTCACCCTTGTCGAACTCCTGGATTGGCCTGCCCTTAATGCGAATTTCTCCCGAGACCTCACCCTTGTAGAACGACGGCGCAAAGCCACGAATGAGCGCGCAGAGCGTGGTCTTTCCGGAGCCGTTGGCACCAATCACGCCAGTGAATGACCCCCTCTCGAGGGCAAAGCTCACGTGACTGACTGCTGGACTCTTGGTCAGGGGGTACGTATAGGTAACGTCATCGAACTCGATTACAGAATCCACAGCGCAACCCTCCCCGCAATCGCCGCAATCGTGACCACGGCAGCAAAGACGAATGCCTTGCCCTCATTTCCCGAACGCCTCACTTCGATGAAATGGGTTTTGGCACAGTCGACGTCGAACCCCTTGCTCTCGAGAGTAAGCACACGCTCCTCGGTATTCATGATTGAACCAACCACGAGGGGAACAATCATGGGGAAGAAGGCCTTTGCGCGCACAAGCATATTGCCTTGCGTCTCAATGCCACGCGCCTGCTGGGCGTTCATGATCAGCTTCGAGCTGCTGCTAAGAACATCAATCATCTGGAACGTGGCGAGAATGACGAACGCGGACTTGTGACTCATGCCACCTTCCTCGAGCGCATACGTCAGCTCGTTAACCTCGGAGGTCTGAAACAGCCACAGCACCACACCGGCGATATTGAGGATGAGAAAACAGAGAACGATGGCATGTTGCAGTCCGTCGGCATAGATGTTGATGAAACCGAAGCTGAACGCCACGACATCACCGCGCAGCACCAGCACCTGCACGACAAAGATGACGGCAACAAAGGTGAAGATCACCTTGAAGAGCGAGAGGAATCTATCCCCAATCCCGCTCGCCGCGAATAGGGCCGGTATCACCAGGAAGAGCGGTATGATGAGGAGGGCATATCCGTTGAAGGTAATGGTTGACAGGAGCGCCGTCACCACGCAGTACATGAGCGCGATTGCAACCTTGGCTGTGGGGTACAGTGCCGCCAACGGATTTGCCTTCTTTATTGTTAGCTTTTCTCTATACATACGTCCTCGCAATTAAGTTATTGTTCCTTCAGCGATCACCGCTCCCGACCATGCGAGCTCAGTCGGGGCAGGTCGCTAGGCGCTCTTCGTGTCCTCCGCCGGCTTCTTCATGTAGTTCTCGCCGAGGCTGTAGCGGATGAGAGTCCTAGGCGGAAGAACGCGCACGATAAGCAGCGTAACGATAATTGCGATGGCACGGTCAAGGCACGTGAAGAGCAGGTTGGTGCTCACGACGGACACCCAAATCTTCTGACCGGAAGCCATCAGCGCAGCGGCAAAGAGCGAGTCAGCGGAGCTCGTCACACCGCCAAAGAGAAGAACCTGGATTGGCGCGGAGACGATTGTGGATGCAAGCGCCGTGAGGATGATGGAGACAACAATCTTCCAAGGCTTGTTGAACATGTTCGCACGCGCCAGGAAGCCGGCAACCAGGCCAACTGCGATGCTCACAAGCGCAAAGGGAAGACCGCTAGGGTTGGTGATGCTGGTAACCAGCTGAGTTAGAAGTCCCGTAAGGGCACCAACCCAGGGGCCGCACAGCATCGAGGCGAAGAAAGTACCGATCGTATCGAGGTACAGCGGCAGAGAGAGGGCATGGTGAATCTGCGATCCAACAAAGTTGACCGCAACGGCAATCGGCATGGTCAGGAGGGCGTTCATGGTGAAGTCGTTCTTGATCGAATTGGTACCGCTCATGTTTCTTCCTTTCAAAGAGACGTTTTTCGGTAAGCTCGACCGCCAGCCGAGGCCTCCTTTCTGCGATAAGTTGTTCTTCTTAGCAAAGAACGCTGGCGGATCACCAATCTGCTAACTGATGAGACGCGTGCTGCCACGAACCATCAGAGTTGGCTCAATTACTCGACTCGCTATCCTGGGCTTGCCCTCAACCATGTCAATCAGCTCGTCAGCCGCATTCATGCCGATTTGCTCAATAGGCACGTGTACCGTGGTGAGGGGCGTCTCGAGGACATCGGCTACGAAGATGTCATCGCTACCCACCACCGAAATGTCGCCGGGGATAGAAAGTCCATAACGCTTAACCTCTTTATATATTCCGAGGGCAATCATGTCATTAAACGCAAAGATTCCGGTAGCGCCCTGACCGAGCAGGTGTGGGAGTCCCAATTGTCCGCTCTGAATCTTGTAGTTGCCACGGTAGACGAGGTCAGAATTAAAGGGAATCCCAGCCTCCTCGAGCGCCATCCGATACCCTTTGAGTCTCATGTTTGAGCTCACATAGTCAACGGGGCCGGATATGGCACCAATTCTCCTGTGCCCACAGTCCAACAAGTGCTTCGTCGCAAGATAGCCATCGCGAACGTGGTCGCAGGTATCCGCGCGAGACGAGAACCCGTCAATCTCAACATCCATCGTCAGCGCTGGAACGCCCGCATTTCTCGCTAGGTCATATGCGCGGCGGATCTCCCCCACGCTCGGTATGGCGGAATGCGGGAGAACGATTCCCTGAATCTCATGCTCGATGAACTGCCTGAGATGGACTGCGTTGGTATCCCCGTCAAACTGTGAGTAGCCGACCTGGAGCACCTGATATCCTCGCGCCCAGGCCCGAGAGATAATGCCGTTGAGAACCTGCGAGAAGAATATGTTGATTGAGTCGCAGACAACACCGATGGTCCTGATATGGGCATGCGGCGGGGCCACACGCTTGCGATAGCCCAGCCTCTCTGCAGCGGCAAATACTCTAGCGCACGTGGATTCTGGTATTCGCTCTGCCCTCCCTCCCAGAACAAGCGAGACGGTCGCCGGAGAGACCGAAGCCGCAGCGGCAACGTCCTTCATGGTCACCTTCTTGCCCGACACGGTCTCACCTCTTTGTTAATTTTTTTACTAATCATTTAGCACTTTTGTTATGCTTGAAGCATAGCAGCTCATAGAGATGAGCCGTCTCCGCATTCTGGCATTTTTCCGCTCACCGAACTATTGCTGCCGTTTGTCCTGATAATATGCTAGATTCTACGCGCTGCCACACTCCATATCATGGTATTGGACGCTAGTTCCGGTGGTGATTATCCTGATCAAATCTGGTAAAAAAATTAGCATTCTCATTTTGAAAGTCTGCTTAATTTGCATCGGTCTATGCATTAACGGCTTCGGCCTCGCCCTGTTGTACTCAGTCGAGCTGGGCACATCTCCCATGGCAACGTTCTCCGACGGGCTTCACAACATCCTTGGCATCTCGCAAGGAAACGCCAATATCGTTGCCAACGCCGTGTTTCTCGTGGTGCTTCTCTTTATCGGTCGTCGGTATATCTCAGTGGGCACGATCCTCTGCACGTTCACAATCGGCCTCTATGTCGACCTAGCTCAGTGGATCATCGGCCCGCTCAACCTGATTTCCCTGCCCCTGCCTGGCAAAGTCGCCGTCGCCTTCCTGGGCATGGCCATCATGGGCGCAGGACTTGGAATGTACGTTGCCGTTGACTTCGGGCTGGGCCCGCTGGAGGCGCTCGTCGGGGTTATCAACGATCACACAAGCCTCAGCTATCGGGCGTCAAAAATAGTATTTGATGCCGCCCTCGGTGTCCTCGGAGTGGTCTTCGGAGGAAAGATTGGCATCGGCACGGTCATATCTATCGGTTGCACCGGGTTTGTGATGGACTTCAGCCGCACGTGGGCTAAACATGCGCTGGCGCGCATCCCCCTGCCAAAGAACGCCGATGCCCGATAGACGATTCACAGGCCTCCCACGCCCGACCTCACCCACACACAGAGCGGGGCGGCGCGGGAGGCCCCGAACCCTCAGCTGAGTGTCGCCCTTCGAACGAACTCACGCCCCGCGAAGGCCTATTCGTCCAAAGTCCGTCACTCAGCAAGAGACGCAGCAAGCGAGAAGGACGGGCAGGCCGCCGCCTCAGCGGACATGCTGCTCGCCCCGCGCGCGGTCGAGCTCGTTGGCCTTCCACGCGCGCATCCGGCGTTTGACGGTGCCAAGGTCGAACAATTCGTAGAACTAACTCCAACCCCGACCAGCCAGCTCCCCACGCTCAGGATGGCCGGGGTCGCCAATGGCCCGGAGGAAGTGCTCGAACCCACCTACGCTGCCGACGTCTTCGGGCGGCGCATCGCCCGCGCCGGCCGTGCACGCCGGAGCATCTCCGTCATACGGGTCGATGGCCTCCACGAGCCTGATGTCGTGCCCCCAGCCGTCACCATAGTCGTGGAAGTAACGCGCCTTGCGCGTGCGCGGAAAGACGTCGCTCAGGAGCAGCCGCGCGGAGTCGATCCGCCGCGGTCGAGAGTCGACCACGCCCCACTCACCCTCAAACTCCGCAATCTCACACGCGTTCATAATCTCGACGTCCTCGCCTCACGTACGCAGCTCAAAGCGGTAGAGGTGGTAGTCTTGCCAGAGAAACGCGGACTGGATGGCATCGTGCAGATCCGCAAGCGTGACGGACACGGGGAGCACGATCTCTCGCCAGCAGGGGGATCCTGGCCAGGGCTGCAGCTCGACGCGGAACTTGAAGGCTCGCGCGCCGACGGGCCGCTAGGCGAGAAGAACGTCCTCCCAGCCGGCACGAACCCGCGTCTCCTCCAGCCGCGCGACAATCTCCTCCGCCCGCCGGCATGCCTCGTCCGAGAGATAGGCCGACTTGGCCCGATGGCACGTAGAGATGAGGCCCTCCGAGTCCAGGCGGTCGATGACGTCCCAGTCGCAGCTCTTCCACGCTCGGCGAACCGGACCACCCGGCCCCTTCTCCTCCCGAGAGGTAAGGTAGAGCATGGCAAGCGCGAGGTCATGGGGCAGGTCGTCGCGACTCATGGCGACCCCCGTCGGTGGGAACGACTTGATGCCTCAACCCTAGCAGGCCGCAGCCCTCAGCAGCGCATGCCCGTGGCGCGCCAAGTCGCCAGACTCAGAGCGATCTCTGAATATCTCAGAATTCAGAGATATATCTCAGAATTCTGAGATATTCAGAGATAAGCGCAAGAGAAAGGGAGCCGACGAGCCTTATCCCCCCTCTGAGACCCTCTCCGTAGAGTTCAAGAGCGACCGCAAGACCATCTCCGACACGGTAATATCCGAGGAGGTCGTCGCCCTCGCAAACACCGACGGCGGAGACCTCTATGTTGGAGTCGAGGATGATGGCAGCGTCCCAGGAGCCCAGCCCCAGCACCGCAACCCCATCCGCATGACAGCCATGATTGCCAACAAGACAGGCCCGCCCATCTCCGTCCGTTCAGAGATGCTCGATGAAGGGCTTCCCGTCCTCCACGTAGAAGTTCCCCGCTCCCTGAGCATCGTCGCGACGTCATCTGGAAAGATGCTACGTCGACGGCTCAAGGAGGACGGCAAGCCCGCAAGCGTCCCCATGTACCCCTACGAAATTGCGACGAGGCTGTCCGACCTCGGCAGGCTGGACTATTCCGCCCAGCCCATGCCCGACTCGTCTCGTGATGATTTCGACCCCATTGACCGGCAGCGGCTCAGGCGCATAATCAGCTCGTCAAGAAACAGCGATCGGAGCCTGCTCGAGTTGGAAGACGAGGAGCTGGAACAAGCGCTCGGACTCACCACGACGGTTGGGGACAAGCAGGTACCAACGCTCGCGGGCGTTCTCATCCTAGGAAAAGAATCGTCCATAAGGCGCCTTGCCCCCTCTGCAAAATCGGCCTTTCAGGTGCTTCAGGGCACCGACATCAAGGTAAACGACGAGTATGGCGGCGGCCTCCTTAAGACCATCGAAAGGATTTCCGAAGCGATCGAACCCTGGAACCCTGTCACAGAGATTCCCTACGGGCTTTTCACCGATCCCGTCCCCGCCTTTGACCGCAGGGCCTTGCGAGAGGCTCTCGTCAACGCCTTCGGCCACCGCGACTATTCGATCCTCGGCAACGTAAGGGTACTCATAGATGACGCAGGCATCACCATCTCCAATCCTGGCGGATTCGTGGAGGGCGTCACGGTAAAGACCCTCCTGACGGCGGAGCCCCACGGGCGAAACCCCTGCCTCATGGATGCCCTTAAGCGAATCGGCCTTGCCGAGAGGACGGGCCGTGGCGTTGACAGGATCTTTGAGGGCTCGCTTCTTTACGGCCGGCCATTGCCCGACTACTCGGAGTCAACCTCGGCCGTAGTCCGTCTTTTCATTGCCCGAAGTGAGCCCGACCTAGCGTTTGTCAGCCTCCTTGCAGACGAGGGCGAGAAGAGCGGCAAGCCAATGCCCATCCAGTCTCTACTCGTGCTCGACGCGCTCAAGCGCATGAGAAGGGCATCTGTCGGTACCGTCAAGATTCTTGCGCACTTTCAGACAGCCCTATAGGCCCGCCGTCCGGTGCGGCTACCCCTCCAGCAGAGTCACGTCCAGGTAGCGACGAGAGCCCCACTCGCTCTCGGCGACGTACTTGAGCCTCGCGGTCACGAGCATGAGGGCGCTCCTCCCATCCGGGAAGGTGCCCACCACGCGGGTGCGGCGGCGGATCTCGCGGTTGAGGCGCTCGATGGCGTTGTTCGTGCGGATCCTCCGCCAGTGCTCGCGGGGGAACCTGGTGTAGGTCAGCGTCTCGGCGAAGCCCTCCCTGACCACCTTGGCGGCCTCCTTGAGCCTGAGCGACTCCAGCTCCCCGGCGACGGCGAGGGCCTTGGCCTCGGCCGCCTCTCTCGACTCCATCGCGTGGATCGCCTTGAGCATGGCGGCGACCCTCGGCCTCTTGGACCTCGGGACCCTGGCCAGCACGTTTCTGTAGAAGTGCACGGTGCACCGCTGGTAGGCGGCCCCCGGGAACACCTCGGCGATTGAGCCGACCATGCCGGCGGCCTTGTCGCCGGTGAACATCCGCACGCCGCGCAGGCCGCGGGACCTGAGCCACGACAGGAACTCCCGCCAGCACTCCGAGGACTCCGTGAAGCCCTCGGCGGCGCCGATCACCTCGCGGTAGCCGTCGTCGTTGACGCCTATGGCGACCATCACCGCCACGTTCTCGTAGCTGCCGCCCCAGCTCCGCCTGAGGTAGATGCCGTCCACGTAGACGTAGGGGTAGGCGCGCTCGAGCGGGCGGTTGCGCCATCGCTCGACCGCCTTGAACGCCTTCTCGTTGAGGTTGGAGACCGTCGACGCGGACACGCTTGACCCCCAGAGGGCCTCGGAGACGTCCTCGATGCGCCTGGTGGAGACGCCCGCCAGGTACATCTCGATCATGGCCTCCTCGACCGAGGTCTCGCGCCTGCGGTAGCGCTCGATGATAGCGGTGGTGAACCGAACTCCCTTGAGCTTGGGCATCCTGAGCGTGACCTCGCCGGAGGTGGTGGCGAGCTTCCGGTCGTAGTGCCCGGCCCGGTAGGCCTCCCTCTCCGCGGTCCTCTCGTAGCGCTCGGCGCCCACGAGGTCGCCGGCCTCCTCCTCGAGCAGGCCGTTGAGCAGCTCCTCGACGGTCTTCCTCACCAGCTCCCTGAGATCGTCCCTCAGGGTCTCCTCGTTCAAAGATACAATGGGCTCGGGCATGGCCCCTCCTCCAGCATGTTTCTTGTCTAGGCAACTCGAATCATACCGGGGCGGGCCGTGCCCTCCTTCCTATCTGGACGCTATGCTGCTGTCAAAGTGCGCAAGAAATTGTACGTTACCCATCTGTCTCGGACCTCCAGGCGGAGGTGGATGTACAGCCCGCGCGACTCAAGCAGACGGTCGAGCTTCTCACAGAAGCGGGGCTCATCGAAGCGTCCGGAAACGGAAGAAACCGCATGTACCATCTCAGCTCTCACCTCTACAGGTCGGCCGGGAAGGGGCTCGAGTATGTGCGACAGACGGACATCGACCGCCTGCGTTACCCCAAACTCATCATGAAGCTCGCGGAGAGCCAGGGACGGGTCAGCACCGCCGGCGTGAGCGAGCTGCTGCACATCGACAAGAACTCCGCCTATTACGAGATTCGCAAGCTTGTCAATGAGGGGAGGCTCCGGAAGGAGAAGAACGGGCCGGATGCGTACTACACGCCAGTTGGCGTCTGATGTCCCATCAACAGTCTTAGAGCGGGGTCGGCAAGCGACGTCCCCTCCACCGAGTGACGCACTTCGACCAAACGAGGCCCTGTCAAGGGCGCTATCCGTTCAAAAGCTGTCTCCTAACCTCAAGTGCGGTGGCCATCGACGCGACAGGTCACGACATGGATGCCATCACCGGGCCGACCTCGTCCTCGGCGCAAACAGCAGCGCGACTTGAAGCGGAACCAAGCGCCTAGCCTGCTCCTCCCGGCAGGGCCACCAGAGGCAGCGCCAAAGCCTCTGAGCGGCCATGCCGCGGAAACATCCGAGGAAGCCCCACGGCAGCTCCACGGCGCGCATGGCGAGACTCGCAGAGGAGTTGGAAGGCGTCCTCGACTTACAGATTCTCATGGAAAAGGTAGCTATTTACTACCTTTTGTGCTTTAATCCGTAAGTATGAAGTTCTCCGAGTACATAGCCCGCCACCACGCGTTCACCACCGAGGCGCTGCTTGCGGCTGCCGACTCGCGCGACGCAGCGAGGCAACAGCTCAAGGCGGCGGTCGTCGGCGGGTCAGTCGAGCGCGTCCGCAGGGGCCTCTACGTCTCGAACGCCGGCAGGTTCGAGGGTGCCGGCGTCGATCCCTACGAGGTCGCCGCCGCGCTCGACCCCGATGCCATCCTCTCCTACCACAGCGCCCTCGAGGCGCACGGCGTCGCACACAACGTCGGATTCGAGTGCCGGTTCCGCACCGAGGCGGCACGTTCGCCGTTCTCATTCCACGGAATACGCTTCATCCCCCACCCTGGGGGTGACATCCTCTTGACCCAGAGGGTGCGCGGGAGGGCGTTCGGCTCTATCCTCGTGACCACACGGGAGCAGACGCTCTTCGACTGTCTCAAGCACCCCGAGTGGGCGGGGGGCATTGAGGAGGTAGTGCGATCACTCTCTGCGCTGCCCTACCTAGACGCCGATCAGGCGGCCTCACTCGCAATCGCCGACAGCGCGTCCATGGCTGCACGCGTTGGATGGCTACTGGAAGCCAAGTCTGAGGGGTGGCGCATCCCGGCCGACGTGATCGACCGGCTGCGTCAAGCAAGCGCTGGGACGGTCTCAAAATTCGACAAGAGGGCTGCCGCGACCAGAGGATGGTCGAGCAGGTGGAACATGAGGCTTCCGGAGACGGAAGAGGAGGTCGCGTCATGGGCGCGGTGAGCATGGAGGGATTCGCCCCGAGAACGGTCGACAAGGTCGAACGCCTGCTGGACCTGATGGAGGAGATGGGACGCCACCCTGACCTCGCGGGAAAACTCGCGATGCACGGTGGGACGGCGATAAACCTGTTCGTGCTCGACGCTCCGAGGTTGTCGGTCGACATCGACGTCTCTTATGTCGGCGCGGCCGACCGGTAGAAAATGCTTTAAGAGCGGCCTCGCGTCGAACGGGGCATAGAGGGGGTGGCCCGCCACCTCGGCTACGACGTACCTCCCACGCGATCCGAGCACGCGGGCAGGACATTCATGCTTCGCTACCGGGGGGGACTGGGGCCCCGACCATGTGAAGGTCGACTGCGTATTCCTCAGCCGCTCCCCGCTCGCCCCTCCAGCCGCAAGGCCGTGCGCCGTCAGACCGGACGCGCGAATCGTCACTTTCTGCGATGCGGAGCTTGCCGGAGGCAAGACCAAGGCCCTCTTCGACCGGGTGAAGGTGCGCGACCTCTACGACATCTGCAACCTCAAACGCGTCCTCACCAGCACCGACAAGGAGAACGAGCTCCTCGCACACCGGGCGATACTTTACTACGCCTCGCTCTCGGCTCGGTTCCCCCAGCCTCTCACCGGGCGCACCGAGCGGTTCGCCGACAGGGAAGCGGAGCTCGAGAGCCAGCTCATCCCCATGCAAAGTCGAACTAGGCAATCTCCAACCGTTTGATGCTCAGTCGCCCCTCGAGAAGAAGCTTATGCATGAGGTTGTCTCCGTGAGCAGAGTTGTCGAGCGTCTTGCCGTAGGCTGTCAGGAGATGGCTGACCATCTTGTACTGTCGCCCGCGGAGCTCCCCGTCAGGGATATCCTTCCCTGATGAGTCCTTGTACCCAGAGTAATAGAAGATGAGGGCAACGTCGCTTCCGTACAGGTCCACATCATCGAAGATAGCCTGGAAGTACGAGTAGTCCGCCTCCGCCAACGAGTGACCGTAGAACTTGATGCAGTTCGTGGGACACTCGGAGCCCGCCGGGTGAACCAGGCTTCCATGCTCAATTGGCTCAAGGGCAAGGAGCCTGTATGTCTTGGTAAAAGGAAGCGCCAGAGAATCGTCCTTGATATCCTTCCCGTCGATGCCAATAACGATGTCGCCTGACCCGAGAGAACCATGTACATTGTGAACTTCAATATTGGACCAGGGTGAGCTGGGGTCCGCGCAAGGGGGCCACGTATAGTTGAAGTTGATAACGGATGTCGGAGGCGCCTTAAGAGCGCCGCCGCTCGGTGAGCGAGAGCTGCCGCGGGCGAGTATCGTGAGCCCCCTTTCTGCCGCACGCGAATAATCGAGCGCCGAACTCACGACCTGGCCAGATAGGTAGTCAGCAAAGGCCTCTTCAAACCGATGAAGCTCCGAGAGAAGAAACTCGAACGCCTCCTCGTACATTCCGTTATTTCCCGGATAGGTGCCCCTGCTCTTGATAATATGCAGGTGATAATCGACGTTCTTAGCAATATCGTCAACTGCGGCAAGAAGCTCCTCTCTTGGGGCGGAAAGTCCCTCCTCAGGAAAAACCGAGCCAAGTGCCCGGGCGAGCTGGCCATGCCCGTCTTCCCCCACAGCCCACTTTGCCACGATGGCTTCAACGTCACACCAGAGCGGGTCGTCTTCTTCGACACCACTGAGAATGATGTCCCACGCAGTCAGCCCGTCGGGCGACAGAAGGCAGTTCCCGTCCTTGTCGTACCGGGTTGCGAAAAAGTCACTGAAGCTGGACCTGAGCCCGCAGGCAAGATCAAAGCCATTCCCGATAATGATGAGCTGGTGCACATGCTTATCCATGGACTCTCCTCGCGTTCTGCTAGGCAAACTCAGCAGCAAGCAACCCCGCTAGACCACACTTTACCCTCTGTCGCCGGCAATCTCGGCCAGCCGGTCAACCAGTCCGTCCACGTACGTCACCGGCCTGCCCATCCTCTCATTGAAGCCATCGTCGGCGAGCGCCGACCTCCGGGCTCTGGCTGCTTTTGATGGAACCCCGCTCAGATACCTCGTCCATAGATCCTCGTAGGGCAAGCCGGGCTTCTCGTATCCGAGAATCCTGCCATCCCTGCCCAGCTCGCGTTCGGCATCGCTCGGGCTATCAATCAGAACCCCGGGAACGTAGTGAAGCAGAATCCAGTACTCAAATGAAGGGCTTGAGTTGGCGACGGAAATCCCCGCCTTCTCCGCCAAGGCAATTGCCTCCGAATACCCGCGAGGACCCTCGTCCTCGCGGGACTCCGCGTCAAACACCACCCAAGGCTCAACATAAAGCCCCTTGCGCACAAGCTCGCGCCACCTCCGGCGAGCCGCCGCAACGATTCCCCTCGGATCGTTGCAGTGAGGCTTATAGACCTCAACCCAGTTCGCGCGGAAGCGTCGCTTGATGTCAGCAAAGTACCGCCGTTCGGTTTCGCCCTCGCAGGCGATGAGCACGACGGGCTTTTCCCTTCTTCTCTGTCCGCGGGCGCCGCGTGACGCCCTCCCCCTAACGACCATCTGGAAGAATCCCGTCTATGAAGGGGACGGCACCGTACGCGCCGTAAAGATAGCGATTCATCAGGCTCTCGTCCTTTCGCGGCGAGAAGGACGAGAGGGGGTAGAGCTCGGAAGCACCCGATTCGGCATCCTTTTGCACGAACCAAATCTGATCGCGCCGAAGCAAGTCGTTCGACAGGAAGGAGAGGTCGTGCGTGGTAAATACGAGTTGGGCCCCTCTCCTGTTGAGACTGCGGTCGGAGAACAGGCTGACGAGGTTTTTAAGGAGAACCGGATGAAGGCTCCGCTCCGCCTCGTCGACAAACAGCGTCTTCCCGGCATCAATCGCGCCAATCAGGTCGGCGGCAAGATCGAGCATGGTAATCGTACCTAAGGACTCATTCTCCAAGCCGAATCCAACCCCCCTCCTGTCTATAATATGACGGAACTGAAGCGCCACCTTCTTGTCGGGAACGAGAATGCCGCCATCGAGCTTCTGCCCGACAAGAGCCTCAAAAATGGCCTCGAGCTTGTCAACCGCCTCCCTTTGGATAGCGCGGTCGGCCTCTGTCATCTCGTCAACCGCCAGCTGGGCCCCAGCGATGCCGAGATCAGCAGACCCTATGGCCGTAATGACCTTCTCAAAATTATCTTTGCCTATGCGGACAAGCTTCTCCAACAGAGAGCCGTACTCGATGGGGTCATCACGGTTGATAATTGAGAGAGAGTTCGAGAACCAGTCAATGGCGGCCGAACACGGACCGATGCCGTACTTTGCAAGCATTCCAAGAATCAGCCCGTTGTCCGAATAGCCCCTGAGCCGCGTCACGACACCCGGATACTTCGATCCCTGCTTGACCTCATACTCCCCGTTGTCAAGGCGAGTCCTTCTGAAGACGAGGCGCTCCGCCTTCGGCCGAAGGCGGAGCTCCTCCTCGACGACGCCCCTTTCGTCGAGGGCAAAGTCATACTCGTATCTCTCTCCATCGACGATGAACGAGAAGCCAAACCTCGTCGGCCGGACATCACCCACAAAGTTGTTCCTCTTCTGCAGATGCCCGGGATGTATAACGCCTACGATGAGTCCCCGGGCAAAGTCAACGGCACGAAGCAGGTTGGTCTTTCCGGAGGCATTGGTGCCATAGAGCACCGCCACCGAGAGAACCCCTTCGGCATTCGATCCGGGCACGCGTACGGGAATCAGGTTATCCGGATGCTCTTTATAGGCATTTACGGGGAGCATCGAGATGGAGGCTTCTTCCCTGAAGGAGCGGAAGTTCTCGCATCTAAATTCGAGCAACATCTTATAACTCCTCTATAATTGGCCTCATATTGAGAATACTACCCATGTTTTTGTGGTTTGTCCACAAAAACATGGGTAGTATTCTCAATATGGCCGGCGTTATTAAACGTGCCCATCATGTTCGCCATCAGCCCGTCGGCAGGCAGCTCCTCAGGAAATCGGGCATCTCAGCTGAAATACACCGCGAGACGATATTCCCACGTACGAATAGCCTCGGAAAACAGTGGCCTATCCTGCGTGACGAGGCGCCATGCCTTGAAAGAAATGCGGCAGCTTTTGGAGCCGCCGCCCTCTCAGACACACCCTTTCGTCCAAATCATTCGATGCGGCATCGATTGCCCCGCACATAACGGGCGCCATCCGATGCCAGCGGCATCCCGATTTCCGGCGTCCCTCTCTTCACCCCGAGCATACGTGTGCCACCTGACCCTATGCCCCGCCCTCTAGGACGAAGGAACCGTTCTCCCTCACCATCTTCGCCGCTTCCCTCATGCTTGGCACGACGTACTTCCTCACGTTGGGAAGCGGGACGCTCAGCCCCGAGAGCACCAGGGGCATCCGCTCCCCCTCCTTTGCAAAGATCACAATCTCCTTGCCGAGCGCGAGTGCATATCCAACCTCGATGAGAGAGCTCGTGGCCAGCAGCTTTGGATAGAGAAGGACCACGTATTCGGCATGCTTGAGGGCCTCAAAGTTCTCGGGCGGAATACGGGTCGCCTGACCGAGCTCGCTCATGTGCTTAACGTCGACTCCGCCGTAAAAGACCTCGTACCCCAGTCGCTTAAGCTCCTTTGTCAGCTGGGTAATCGACTTCTGAAGACTCTCATATTCCTTTGACTTCCCCACGCTCGTCATCGGGGATGAGATAAAGACGCTTCCTCGCCTCACATAGCACTCCCCCTTGGGGTAGATGCCCCCCTTGAGAAGCGGCAGCCTCTCCTCGGCCCGAGCAAGGGCTCCGCCTGCTCCGCGCTTGACCAGCTCATACGCCCCGGCCGCAAGACAGCGAATCTGCTTCGGAGTTATCCGCTCAACGCCACATCGGATTGTAATCTCCTCCAGCAGCGAGACCATCCCATCTTCATCAAGATTGCGGCAGTGAAGCTGCCTGAGCGGAGACCTTTCCGGCAACTCAACGTTCACAAGAAGGGGCACCACAGCCGGGCGATCATAGCGCATAGCCATAGCGCCCGCCTCAAAGTAAACCCACGGGGCATCGATGTTTTCTGGAGTGAGGCAGATGATGCCGACCGAACTCTCCCGAAGCTCCCTCTTGATACGCTGGTACCATTCAGACCCTGCCGCGATATCCCTGTCCGAGAAGAAAACAGTCACTTCTTCACGAGGAAAAGCCGACTCAATTGCGCCTTTGAGCGCCCTTGCGATAGCCTTGCTCGTCCTCCCCGACCAGCTGACGAAGACACGACCGGGCTTTCGGTAAAACATGCGCAGCACCTCCACGTAATCCAATTACAAGACAACACCCTCGACATAAAAGGAAGGTCGAGAAGAACTACCCCTCGCTCCTGCGCTGCCCATTTCCCGCAAGACCCAAATCATCGAGAGCCTCGTACATTGCGAGCACCATCCGTATCCAGTACTTCAGGTTCTCTCGCATTCGAAAGAAGCACACGACGGCAAGAATCGCGCAGGTGCCTATCATGAGAAGAGTCCATACCATGTCAGCAAGAGGGGCAGATCGCGCAACCTGGCAGCTAAAGGGCACAATCCCTAGGACGGCAAGCATCGCAAAGCATACCGACCACTGCATCGCCAAGCCCTTGAGCGCGCGCATCTTCTCCGCCTTGGCACAGCGCCCGCTCATCTGAATGACATAGCTGCAATAGGCAAAGATGTATTCGCTCTGCTCTCCAGAGAAAGCCCGCTCTCTGAGCGCGATTTTCTTCCTCCGAAGGATTTCCCTTGCCTTGGACTGATATACCCGCAGCTTTGCTTTGTTGTGAACAATGCTGCCGCTATCGGAGAGAAGGGCGTTAACCATCCGGGTCTGGCTGCGGAAGACGTGCCAATCAAACCAGGACCCCATGCCCTGAAGGATGAACCCAGTAACATAGCAGACCAGAAGCATAAAGAGCAGGTACACGACCTCGTTATCCGGCAGTCCAATCCCATGCTCAATATGCGAAATGACGGGAAATCCAAGAATCTGGAGACCAAGAATGAGCAGTCCGCCGCTAAACAACAGATTAAAGAAATCGTACAGAGAGAAACGCTCGAACACTTGTTCCATTCTCACTCCCTATAATGCATTAATATCAAAATAGAAAGATTTTGCGCTTCGCTTATGATTTGCTTGTCCGACACTCGCCTTCCTGATAGCAGTGGATTACTTGAAGAGCGTCGAAGAATGCACGCGCTTCCAGTTGAATACGACCGAGAAGGCCAAAATCAGCTACCGCTCGCCCCGTTCGCTTTCCGACACCGCAGCCGCCGCAACGCAAGATAAGCACAGGGACGCAATGGACATGACTGACTCCCCCGTCTCCTTCGCCTCGATGCCTCGTGCGGAAAGCCACCGCTCAACCGGGCCCAGGAATTCAAGCTCCCCAATAAGACACAGCGCGCTGAAAAAGCACGCCATGACAAGACATGCCGTACACGCATGACGCAACAGTTTCCCCCGCGCCCCCTCAAACGAAACCTCACACACTGTCCTTGCGGCGAAGAGGCAGGTAATCGCAACAAGCAGCAGGGTGATGCCGGATGCGAGCCGAGGCGAGAGTGCCAGTAAGGCGCAGCACACAAGCGACGCCATACAGGTGACAAACGTACCCATCGTCAATTACCCGAACGCCGACGCCTCAAAGCAACGGAGCGAAACGCAATGCAGACAATAACGACGAAGAGAACAAAGCCCATAAAGAGGCCCGCAGAGCCAAGTCGACCCACAAAGCTATCGACGGGAATGATCAGTCTTGCCGTAATCAGCACTGGTTCATCGTTGAGCCCGACCAGATGCTCATAGTTATCGTCAAGTGATGTCCGGTACGACACGACGTAAGGCTCTCTGACCTCTGCGGTCGCAGTTAGACCAACGTCTTCCATCGATATAGCGGCAGCGGAAGGAATTCTGACCCAGAGCCGTTCTCCATCTCCAAAGTTATAGCGCTCATCCCCCCGGTCGTCTACAACATAGGCCCCCATCTTGTCCATTGAATCTCCGAGCTCAACCGAGACAATGGATTCAGCGGGCGCGTCGACCGTTATTGCCGGTGAGGAGAACTCCCCCTCCCCACCGTCGGAGACAGCTCCGTCGGCACACTGGAGGAGCGTCCACCCCCGTCCGCTCTTAACACCCTCTGCCTCACGCGCCTTATTCACGAGAGGAATAATATAGCCATCCATCAGACCATATGGATCGCTGCCATTTTTAAAGTCATCGGCAAGAGAGCCCTCCCCATGCTCGTATATCCATACGGCAGCCTGAGTAACAAATCGGTCAACATCCGCGTTACCATACAGATGAGACTGTGGATAACCGCCGAGCAACAGCCGTCGCATGCCCTCATCATCCGAAACCACCGGATACAGGGGCTGTCCAGCCTCAGCCCAATCCGTATCCAAGTCAAGTGAGTAGAGTACCGAGCCTTCGTCTGTCTCGTACTTCCCCCAAGAGTAGCTATCTCCGATGTAGGACACCATTACCCCCTCTTTGCAGAGAGTGACAGCCTGATCACGCGGCTGTTCCACAGAAACATCTAAAGACGCCATGCTCCCTCCTAGCTCGTTACCTCACATTCGGTCTGGGAAAGACATCTCACACGTATCGGTAGACATGTTCGCGGGCAACAATCTTCGGCCGCTCGCCGTCGGGCTGCGCCGAGGCACCAGGCCCGTCTTTCTCCTACTCCCCGTACGGCCTGTCGGGAGCGATCTTGCCCTCGGCCACGGTCCTCAGGTGGGCGCCGTAGTTGGACTTGCCGTAGCGCTCCGCGCACTCGAGCAGGCGCTCGCGGGAGACCCAGCCGTTCTCGTAGGCGATCTCCTCGGGGACGGAGACCGGCAGGTCCTGGGCGGTCTCCACCGTGCGCACGAACTGGGAGGCCTCGAAGAGCGACTCCATGGTGCCGGTGTCGAGCCAGGCGTAGCCGCGCCCGAGCGTCACCACGTCGAGCGAGCCGTCCTCGAGGTACATCCGGTTGAGGTCCGTGATCTCGTACTCGCCGCGGGCCGAGGGCTCCACGCGCGCCGCGAAGTCGCACACGCGGCCGTCGTAGAAGTAGAGCCCCGTCACGGCGTAGCTGCTCTTGGGGTGCTCGGGCTTCTCCTCGATGGAGATGGCGTTGTAGTTCTCGTCGAACTCCACGACGCCGAAGCGCTCCGGGTCGTCCACGCGGTAGCCGAAGACCGTGGCGCGGCCCGCCTCGGCGTTCCTGGCGGCGCGGCGCAGGTGCCGGGAGAGGCCGTTGCCGTAGAAGATGTTGTCCCCGAGGACGAGCGCGCAGGGGTCGCCGCCCGCGAAGTCGCGCCCGATGACGAAGGCCTGGGCGAGGCCGTTGGGCTCGGGCTGCACGGCGTAGGAGAGCGAGATCCCGAAGTCCGAGCCGTCCCCGAGCAGGCGCTCGAAGTTGGGGAGGTCCTCGGGCGTGGAGATGATCAGGATGTCGCGGATGCCCGCCAGCATGAGCGTGGAGAGCGGGTAGTAGACCATCGGCTTGTCGTAGACGGGCAGGAGCTGCTTCGACGTGACCGTGGTGAGCGGGTAGAGGCGCGTGCCCGAGCCGCCCGCGAGGATGATGCCCTTCATGGCTAATCACGCCTAAACAGATCGCGCGTATAAACCTTCCCCGCCACGTCCGAGAGCTCATCGCTCCAGCGGTTGGCAACGATAAGATCGCAGCGCTCCTTGAACGCCGCAAGATCATGCGTGACCTCAGACCCAAAGAAAGTCGCATCGTCCAGTGTTGGCTCGTAAACCACCACGGGCACACCCTTAGCTTTCACGCGCTTCATGATGCCCTGGACCGAGGAGGCACGGAAGTTATCCGACCCGCTCTTCATGGTGAGGCGATACACGCCCACCATAGGCGCCGCAACCCCCGAGTACACGAGCTCATTCACTCGCGTGAGCACCTCATCCGCCACGTGATCCTTGCGCGTACGGTTGGAGTCCACAATGGCCTCAATGAGGTTCTGTGGGACATCCTTGTAGTTGGCAAGTAGCTGCTTGGTATCCTTGGGTAGACAATACCCGCCATAGCCGAAAGATGGGTTGTTGTAAAACGACCCGATGCGCGGTTCAAGGCACACACCACGGATAACATCAGCAGTAGAGAGCCCACGCACCTCACAGTAGGTATCGAGCTCGTTGAAGTAGGAGACACGCAGCGCCAGATAGGTATTAGCAAAGAGCTTGACTGCCTCCGCCTCCGTGAGGCCAAGCACGAGTTCAGGGATGCCCTTCGAGCCGTCTTCGTTCACGCGCGCGCGCTCAGCGGGATCGGCGCCGTCAGCGAGGAGGGCCGCGAATCGTTCGGCGGCAGCGCGAGCCTCAGCATCGTCCGCGGGCGCGCCCACCACAATTCGACTGGGGTGCAGGTTGTCGTACAGCGCATGCCCCTCACGCAGGAACTCCGGCGAGAAAATGATACGCGTATCGCCACGCTCCGCGCGTAGGCGTTCCGTATAGCCAACGGGAATCGTCGACTTGATAACGATCCACGCATCGGAATTCACCAAACGGACTGCAGCAATCGCAGCCTCAACCGAAGAGGTGTCGAAGTAGTTCCGGGCGGGATCGTAGTTAGTCGGCGTCGCTACAACAACGTACTCAGCTCCGCCATAGGCCTCCCCCGCCTCGCGCGTAGCGATAAGATCAAGCGCTCTTTCCCCTGACTTCGCCTCCGCAAGAAACCGCTCAATCTCCGCATCGCGGATGGGAGACTGAAATCGATTGAGCATCGTAACCTTCTCAGGAACAATGTCCAGCGCGCGAACCTCGTTATGCTGAGCAAGAAGAACGGCAAGGGACAGACCAACGTAACCGGTACCTGCAACCGCGATTTTCATTCCACTCTCCAATTGTCAAAGAACACGATCGGAGCCCAGCCCCGCTTAGAGCCAATCAGGAACGCTCAGAGCCTGCAGTACTCCCGATACCACCTTGCAAACGCACGCAGACCGTCCTCGAGCCTCGTTGTCGGCCTGTAGCCGAAGTCGCGCTGAAGCTCAGAGCAGTCGGCGTAGGTCTCGACCACGTCGCCCGGCTGCATGGGAACGAGCTCCTTATGGGCGTCGAAGTCATAGTCCTCAGGAAGAACGCCCTCCTCCACGAGCACATGCTGAAGTGTGTCAACGAACTCAAGCAGCTGCACCGGCTCTGAATTGCCGATGTTGTAGATCTTGTACCTCGCGCCCGTGCCGCAGTCCTCGGGGGCACGGTCCATGACGCGCACGATACCCTCGACAATATCATCAACGTACGTAAAATCACGTCGGCAGTCACCCATGTTGTAGATCTGGATGGTTCCCCCCGCGCGAAGAGTATTGGCGAACTTGAAGTACGCCATGTCGGGTCGCCCCATGGGACCGTAGACCGTGAAAAAGCGAAGGCCCGTGCAGGGAATGTTATAGAGCTTTGAGTACGCGTGGGCCATGAGCTCGTTGGCCTTCTTGGTGGCGGCATAAAGCGACACAGGATGGTCTACCTGATCCGCCTCCGAGAAAGGCACCTTTTCGTTGCCACCGTACACCGAGGAAGAAGAAGCGAAGACAAGATGCCTCACCGGATGGTGACGGCATGCTTCGAGAATGTTGTAGAATCCAATAAGGTTGGAGTCGACATACGCCCTCGGATTGTCAATCGAGTAACGCACGCCCGCCTGAGCAGCGAGGTTTACGACAACGTCGAAATCATTCTCAGCGAAGAGGCGCTCCACGAGAACGGCATCGGTGAGATCGCCGCGAACGAAAGTGAAGCGCCCTTCTGAATCGACGTCATACAGCATCCGGAGTCGCCCCTCTTTGATGCCGGGATCGTAATAGTCGTTCATGTTATCGAGTCCGGCAACCTCCCAACAGCCATCCTCTATGAGTCGCTTGCACAGGAATGAGCCGATGAAGCCGACCGCGCCAGTGACCAACAATTTACCCATTCTGCCCTCCGTCACTTTTCTTCCGAGACGAATTAATTTAATATATTTTAAGTTTATTTAATGAACGGCAAAGCGACTAACAGGACATTAGCCGCCTCACTGACATTCAAAACAATGGAAAAGTCGGAAACTCATCCAATAGTTTGCAATGAGAGCATGCCCAGCATGACGCAAACAACATAAACTGCTTTTCCTTAATACATAGTCAAGATAATACGAATCGACCTTCACAACGATTTTGGGTAGGAGCACGGCATCCGCCAACACGAAAACGAGGCCCGCCAAGTCAATCGGACAGCGAAATACAAATTATATAAACTGTTTAATAGGTTGAGTTTTTATATTTAGCAATTCGGGATACAAGACCATTATCGCCGAGCGCCCCAAACGGCAGGAGAGTCATACGGCCTGTCTGGAAATGCGCCATACTCCAGCTCGATGTCGAACCCGTTCTCCTCGATGAACCGCTCCACACGGTCAGCAAGCTTTTCTGGGCGCCCGGAGGATATATTATAGACTCCCGCTCCAGTACCACCTGTCACGATATTTGCGACCTGGTCGCAAAAGTCAGGGTAGTCCAAGAAGTCGTACTGGTTTTGCCCCATAGTAAATGGGAACGTTCGCCTTCCCTCTGCGGCCGCCTGACAAATCTTCGAGAATATCGAGGATCCATACGGGGTGTTATCAACGATATAGTATCCGCGTAGCCACTGCAGCTCGGTACCTGAACCCCCGCATAGAAGCTCAGCTGCCTGTCTAAGCGCGTTCTTTGCTATTCCGTACATACTCTCCGGGTTGCACGGAGTGCCTGCGCGAATCCCGCCCTCGAAGTATCCGACCTCGTGCATACTGCCCATGATGGCGAGACGCTTAAGAGGCGATGCTGCGAGTTTTCCGACGAGCTTGATGTGGAACGGCAGGTCTTCAATATGGGCGTCTGAGTTATGCTTGAACCCTTCACGCCACGCCAGATGAACTACGCAGTCGGGTTCTCCCATCTCAGCGTAAGGATCAATCATCTCGAAGACGCTGGCATTAACACATGACGTGGCCTCCTTGACACGATCGGTTGTTTTATCGACCGCAATCACATCGTACCCACGAGACATCAGCTCCCGCACGACTCCCATGCCGAGAAACCCGTTCGCTCCTGTAACCGCAATTCTCATTTTAGTCTTCCAATCTGGATAAAGGGCGATTTTGCCCACAGTTCTCGCATCCCAGAGCCGCTATGATATGAAAACTGTTTTATGTTAGTAGTACGCTAGGGTCGCCTACGCACCCTTAAGCGTCTGTATATTTCAAAGTGCAGTAAGTATTGACTAACGTATTATCTGGTCCGTAAGTTTATGCATTAACTATTTATTCTATTCTTGATAGTAGCCATTTACCGGGCTAGTTTACACTGAAGCCAAGAAGCACGTCCGACCTGTCGACTAGCCTTATTCTGTCACACCTCCCTCATTCTCTTCGAGCGAAGGAAGAGGCAGGCCGCCGCCACAACCAGCAGTATGCAGGCTGCGTAACGGATAAAATCCATACTGTAAAGAGGAATTCCAAGCATAGTGGCTACCATCGATATGACAGCCAATAATGCCAGCTTCCCATCTTCGTATACCGCCAATTTTCTGCCCGCCTCTTTACATGCCCTATTAGCCCATGCATATTGGGATGCAGCCAGCACGACATAGCTAATCAAGGTCGAGTAAGCTGCCGCGCCATAGCCAAAGATCGGAATTGCCAACATATTAAGGAGTACGTTCACCACGGCTGCCCCCACGGCAGCAAACATGATGTACTTAGTCTTTTTATAATAAACAAGTATGTTGGAATACATGTTAGACATCGATGTGAGAAACACCCCAGCAGCGATAGGCGGCATGATTGACACTGCGGATAGATACTCCTCAGTTGCCAGAACTCTGATGATTTCTGGCGCCATCCAAGAAATCAGAACCGAGACCAAAGAGAACGTCCCAAATAACGCTGTCGACGTTTCGCGAACCCCACTGTGTCCTTCATCATCAATGTGTTGAAAGAGATAGGGGATATAAGATGAGTTTATCGAGGACCAAAAGAACAGAGATATGCTGCTAGCCGTGTAGAGAACGCCATAAATACCCGTCTCTGCCTCACCCACCATATTCGCTATCATAACGCGATCGGAGACGTTAAGAATCTGATTCGCAATCGAATACCCTATCAAGGGAAGGCTGAGGCTAAGGGAGAAGCGCCAGAAGCGCCGATTGTAGAACGTCCTGCCACGGGCCATGAGAACGCACCACATGAAGCCTGCGAAGCCATAGATGACACAGTAGTTCGCCACAAGTCGGGCTTCCGCAAGATTAACCTGCGCCTGCTGCGAGCTAACAAACAGGACAGCACCGACCGACAGCGCCGTCGCCAAAACCGCCGATAGGACGGAAAGGACGAACGAGAGCCGGTACCTGTACTCGAATCGCTGGCGCAATGTCCAAAAGTCCCATGCGGGGCTTACAAGCAGGCCGACAAACATCAGGGCGAGTAGGGTCGGCGACAGACCCGTGAGGCCAACAAAGAAACCGGTGAATGCCAGAAAAGCCGACCCTATTATGAAGGCCATAATAGTAGTCAAGGCCAGCACCGACGACTCGTAGGCATCCCTTTTTTCAGCGAACTCCTTCATCGCAAGGGAATAGCCTCCCGACGTGAGCGCAAGCGTCGAAACGATGCTAATCATTGAATACCAAGAGGTATACAAATTCACCACACCAATGTCCGCTGGGGTCATGATCCTGGTGAAGATTGGCATGGAGACAATAGCAAGGCCTCGCGAGATTACAGATGCGAGTGTGTAGGCAGTCGCAGACCTAGCCTCCTTACTCAAAATCCCAAGCACTTTAGCCCTCCCCCATTCCGGACGATTCGTTGCCAGGACAGAAACGTTCGACCCACCGCTCGATCGAGTAGTAATCGCGGATCTCCTGCCCATACCGAACGAACGGACGATCTATGAAGTTCCTAATTTCGTCGGAAGTAGTCGAGCGCGTCAAGATAAGGACGTTTCCATATTGGAAGAATGCCGAATCTTCGACATGACTGTTAGTGGTGATTAACTTCCTCTCGAGGAAAATCGACTCCATGACTCTCATGGAGTAGCCCACCTGTCCAACCTGAGCTACATCGAGCACTGCCCTGCTTTGACCAAGCTTTTTTATGTTTTCCTCGTATGAGATGTAACCATTGACGAGTTTCGCCCCCGGCACATCAACCTTCTCGCTCGCATTGGCAACGACAGTGAAATCAGTTGACAGCCCAGCCTCGTCGAAAAGGGCCTTCGCCTTTTCTACTGCGTCAATCCTGTCCTTAGCTTTCCCCAGAAAATAGACATCAGATATAAACTTGTCCTGAGAGGCACATATGGAAGGATCATACATTATCGTGTTGAATCTGAAATTATTTCTGGAACAGAATTGTTCATCGTAGGAGAAGAGTGAGAAGCCCGTTTTTTTCGCATCAACAATAAGCTTCGCGATACCCTCTTTTGAAAGATTTACGTTCCATGAATACAGATACAGCTCCCGGGTATCTGTCCGACGCGAAATGTCTTCAAGCAATGTCGGGGCATACAAGGCGGCATAGTCAAAAACAATGATTTTAGAATAGTCTTCGATGCGGCCGACCCATTTGCCGTAAAGCAAAGTACATAAGCCTGGCATTAGCCTAAGGATGCGGAGAGCCCACATCAAGCTGCACCGGAAAACGGACGCGAATACAACCTCTCCGGACTTGAACCTTGAGAAATAATACATAGTGTCATCAGGCACAAGGACTAGCGTCTTCCCCAATTGGAGCCCCCTTTCGGCGCGGCCTCGACCCTGCGAAGAGGCCAGCCTTGGCCTATTGCAAGATACATCGGAATCATAAGCAGGCTTGTGTATAAGAAGTGAGTCTGTGCAAGCGTCGTGTTAACAAACAAAAAAACGAAAAGAACGGCTGTTGGCGCCGAACAACCCTTAATGACGGGATAGACAATTAGGAAGAGAGCGGCTATCCACGGAATTATGCCGTATACCGCGCCAAACTGCACCAAGCTAGCAGCGACCAGCCCGCCGCCTCCAAAACCCGAAGCAAGCTGAAACAGGCGATCGTAGCCAACTCCAAGCGGGTTTGATAATATCGTAGATATGCAGAGTTCAATCATTTCAGCACGGTAGATTCCCGTTCCTGAGGAAAGATCAAATCCAGTATTACCGAATATTTTCGAGATAACCTGCTGATGAAGAATGCTTTTATCTGCATTGAGATAATAATCCGCCAGCAACGAAATCATAAGAACAAGGATTATTCCTATTATGTAATACTTTGCATTTCCTAACTCTTTTTTCTGTCTAAAAAAGAGGACATAAACGACAAGGATCGCGGCCATGCCAATATAGCCCGTGGTCGATTGGCAGCTTACTAAAGCAACGACTATGGTGAAAAGAGATAATTTATATCCAAGCTCTCCTCTAAATCGAAGCCTGTCTCTCCAGAACAACAATACAAACAATGCCGAGTTCAAAACAACTTGGTACTTCCCCGGTTCAGTGTACAGGCCGCAGTTCCTAGTCGAGTGTATATCAAGCCATGAATAAAACAATTGTCCAGAGCCGTACTCGTAGGTCTGCCATGGATAAGTTCCGATGGTGTCTACAAGAAAAGATGGGCCCAATAATGTAGTAACCAGCGAAGGAAAGGCACATAATATCGCCCAGAGAACTATACTAATTAGGGCAAACACAACGACAGAGCGAATCCAACGATCAAGAAAACGCTCGTAATTACAGCATATAGCCATCTGAGTAATTGCTACACAGCCGGCGAGTTGTAACCATGAATCTATCCCCGCGCCTCCGCTCAACGCTCGTGTTAATAATGTAGATATTAGTAAAACACCACAGAAAATAATCCCGTAAGACTCCCTCACTTTCTTAACCAGCAGTAGCGCAACAGAGAAAATCGCTACAAGCAGATAATATATTTCAGATCCTCCAGTGATATAGACAAATGTACTGCCCGGAATTAAAAGCATTATGTATATTAGAAAATATTGAATAATGCCGTCGATTCGTATTCCGAGGAGCTTTGTATAATTGTATTTGAGGTATTGATTCATCTGGAACTCCAATATATGGGCCAATCTCAAATCGACCCGACGACATCAAAGCTCATCAAATCACACACTCGTTATTCGAAGTAATCTCCAGAAGATATTGAGCCCAGTTTCTTCCGACTTTTTCAAAGGAAAGCATTTCCTTGATTCGCTGAGCATTAGTCGAAAGTCTGCAAGCCATGTCAGGATCATCAAGCACGGCACAGATTGCATTCGAAAGTCCTAAGACGTCGTTTCTATCAACTAAAAGCCCGTTAACTCCATCAACAATAAGCTCTTCGGCCCCACCGCCCTGACATCTTGTGCATACAACAGGGACCCCCATCGCCAGTGCCTCCATTAGGGAATTGGACATTCCCTCCCAGTCTGACGTCATCACAAATAATGTTGAAGATGCAATTCTTTCCATTGCATCTTCTTGGAACCCTTTGAAGTGGACAAATTTCCTGATACCCAGCTCAGCACTCAGAGTTTTAAGTGCACTCTCCAGTTCTCCAGACCCATAAATCTCTAATTCATATTCAGGATATTGATCATGTACATTCTTGAATGCCTTTAGCATCATTGGATAGTTTTTTTGTTGAGTCAGTCTACCTGACGCTGTAATTACGTTTCTTCTATTTTCACGGCAACGCTCCGGTAAATTCGATGAAAGCGGGTTGGGAATTACCACCCCCCTTTTTTGCAGTGACGCCGGAAATAGTTTTGCCTGCCTGCTCGTCTGAAAAACAATGCCATCCGCCAAGACAGAGTAAGCTACTCTCGTAATTACATTCTTGAGAAGCATGTGAATAGATTTACATGCTGGGAAATTCCTTATTGAGACCACTGTTTTGACGTCTAAGCCAATTCCAGCAATTAATGAATATATATTCTGAAATGGCAAGAAAGAGATTACAACCGAGTACTTCTCACACCTAAGAGCGTTTCTTATTGATCTAATTTGAGCAAACGGGGTGGTTCTCGAACCAAATCCTTCGTAGAGAACCTTAACGTCATCAGGCAATTCGTATGCTATCTCACTTGACTTGGTAAGTAAAAACGTGAAACTCGCATTGTTCTGAGTAAGATATTTTGATAGTGCAACAGCAACTCGCTCGGCTCCGCCACCGGATAGTGACGGCATTACCATCAGAACATTCATTTCTTTAATCTGCATATTTCTACATTCTATCTAAGGCTATTATTTTGTAGCAGTACAATTATCTGTCTGATACAGATTATTTAACTCTTTATATGCTATATTAAATTCAATCTAATCAATAACCGCTTTAAATTCTGCTTGCCGCAAGACAGAAATAGGCACCGCCGCGTAGCGGTATCAAACGTTTTTTTGCGTAACAAACTTAGGAACTTCAACCGTTGAGATGGTTTTGCTGAGGGACGCATAAGCTGAGAGTTATTCTTTACAGCCGCCTCAATATCAACGCTGTGAAGCTCTATCCCAGACGAGCTTAAAAGGCCCTTGCCTTTCTTAGTCTGCACAAGTAACAAGGATACCCCAAGGGGAATCTCTTGCTTCAAATCTGTACCCCAAGAATCACCGATTGTTATGTCAGCAACTCGCTTACCCTGGGCATATTTGCATGAATAGCAGTTTTCCGTATAGTCAAGTCCATTCAAAAAAGCGATTGAGTAGCAATCTGTAACGTTGGGAACATCCACACTATTTCCGTCATAATACACTGCAAAGTTCGTCTTCTTGCGAAAACCGATATTCAATGCTCTTCGCATATCAAATCCATGTTCAGCAAGAAATCCTTTAAGAATCTTTGGTGAGGGGGTTCCATGACAAATCAAATCGATAGTAAAGAGTTTTTCGTCATCACTGCAGTAGTTTCGCATGGATGAAACCTGACAAGGTAAGCCGATAAAGAGTACGCAACGGCCTGTCCGCAGAAGAGAACGAACCGTTCGATATGCGCCTGTCGGATCGCTTTTAACATACTTGGATCCCTTAAATCTTTCAAGATCATTCCCAGATTCAGCAATCTCAAAGCCAAATCGACCGTCTCTAAATGCGCAGGAACAGACAACTCCGCCGTGATTTACAAAAGCTTTGGATATTGCGGCTGCAACTCCACCAGAAGACGAAGTGACTCGCTCTTCAGAATCTACGGCCCAACCCTGCTTCCATTCAAGCGGCTCCCTCAGGCTGGCAGGATGATTTTGCTGGCACAGTTGATCACACAGTCCGCAATTGATGCACTTGTCGGCATCGATTACAGCGTTATAGGCCCGTATGTCATCTTGTATTTGAATCGCACCATGAGCGCAGATGTCTATGCAGGCCATGCAGCCGGCACACATATCTTTCGCGCAAACAGTTCTCAAAGCTGGCCCCCCTCTATCATGGAGCGCATTACACTAAGCGAGCGCTTCCGTTCAAGAGAAAGCACCTTGTTCACAGGTCCAAAATCAATAGTCTTTTCGACAAGCGACAGGTCATCTCCCTTAGGAATCCTGCTCTCAAGTCCGGTAAGTCGCAAAATGCTAGCGTTTCTTAACTCTGTACCGTTATCTGGAAGAAATTCAACAAAGGATGTATTTAAGTTTATGGCGAAAGCAGTACCATGAAAAGAATCCGTAATGAGCAGTTGAGTGCCATCTATCAAATTGATGAACTCCCGAATATCCGGGAGAAGCTTAAGCCTGCCCTCACGACAAATCTGATGCAGGCAAACCGATACCCTAATTAGTGGGAGACCAAGTCTGTTGGCCGCTTTTTTGGCATATCGACCAACCCTCGAGTCATTATGAATTTGATAAACAAGCACATAAGGAGGGCGTCGAGCAGCTTTACCAGCAAAGCTTCTCCAATCATCGCCCGTAAGAAGCAGTGTGGGATCAAGAACCTGCTTCGCATGGATGCCCCATGAACTAAGTTGCTGAACCGCAGAGTCTTCCCTTACGGCAATTTCGCTGTAATGCGAAAGAAGGCGTTGAAACATTGCCTCAGCTGCACCCGACGGAACTCTCTTTCCAAAACTCGCAGCATATGAAACCTTGGGAGCATCGTCTGGTGCAAACGAAAGCAGATACGACGGGTCATATTCGTCAGATGAAGTTGGTCCCCAAACCTGGTCGCTGCCTGTCATGTATACGTCAGCAGTGGGTGGGTTTGAACTGAGCTCTTCAGCAGACCGGTAACTCTTGGATAACTTTAAAAACTTTTTTCTTTCGCTAGCAAACTTTATCCAACCAGCAATACTTTCAGGCTGGCGAAGGGCAAGATATAGCGCACGCTTTGGAAGTGAGCTGTTCCAAGATGGTTTATGCTTGAGGAGAGCAGCCTCGAGATGTGTGGGTGACTCATCTGCCCTGATATAGTCAACAATCTCGCACTCGTGCCCGAGAGACTCTACCGCCCTTTGTGTACCGAGAGCCTGTAGAAGCGATCCGTAGTTTGTAATCGCGTGACGCGTAATAACGGAGACCTTCACTCTAGTTCTCCCTCAATGCCTCATTGGTCTCGTACACGTGAGCGTCAGCGCGACTCGCCTCAGAGAGACCATCGTTAACCGTAGCCTCCATATCGCAAGTCGAAAGAGCGTCGAGCTCTTCCTTGGAAACGCGACCATCCTCGTAGTCACGAACGACCTTGAGCTCATGCATGTCGTACTTCTTACCCGGCTTGAGCTTGTGCCTAAGAACCCAGGCGGCCGGCTTCCAGATGTACTTGTGCATGGCGGGCGAGACGGAGCCGATCATCCAGCAGTTGCGGTCGCAATGGCGCACCTTCGCGCGAACCCTCTCGGCCTCAGGGCTGTTCCAAAGCTCGTCCCAGCTCTGCTCGTTGAGGTTACCCATGACCTCCTTGTCTTTGGTGCCGTTGCAGGGCATAACATCGCCGTACGGATCAATGAAGAACGTGTCGAACGCCATGTCGCATGGGAGCAGGCGCTTTTGTCCGTAGATGTAGTTGATAAGTCCATGGTTGAAGTATGCTCGGAACCACTTCTTGGGGCTCTTAGACTTGAGGAGCTCATTCACAAGTTCTTCGAAGTTCTTGGCAACCATTGGGCGATCGTGGATGATGTTGTGCGCCTCGACAAAATAGAAGCTGTTGTGGAGGGACGCAGTCGCAAACTCCATTCCAAGCTCGTCGGACAGCTTGTAGAGCGGGACGAGATCCTTGGCGTTCTTGTCCTGAACAGTCATACCGAAACCAACGTCCGGATGCTTCATCTCAACGAGCTTCTTGAGCGTCTGGTATCCGCGTTGGAATCCGTTTGGAAGCCCGCGAATCTCGTTGTTGGTCTCCTCAAGTCCCTCGATAGAGACGCGAATTCCCACCTCGGGGAACTCCTCACAGAGGTCGAGGATTCGATCGGTGAAGTACCCGTTGGTAGAGATGACGATACGGTCACTCTTCTTGTAGAGCTCGCGCACGATGTCCTTGAGGTCTGTACGAATGAACGGCTCGCCACCCGTGATGTTGGTGAAGTACATGCGCGGGAGCTTCTTGATCGTCTCGAGCGAGAGCTCCTCTTCTGGACGGGACGGTGCCTTGAAGCGGCTGCACATGTTGCATCGCGCGTTGCAGCGGTAGGTGACGATCACAGTGCCGTTGAGCTTCTTGTCTGCCATATATCAGTTGCCTTTCTTTGCAGATATCAGTTCCTCATAAAGTGAGGTAAGGTCTCGCACGTATTTCTCCTGGGAGCATGTGTCCTGCACAAAGGCGCGACCGGAAGTTGCCATACGCCGGTAATCTGCCGGCGGCATTGTCACAGCACGCACGAGGGCTTTTGCGAGCGATCGAGCATCTCCCGCTTCGCAAATTAGTCCGGTGTCACCGTCCTTGACAAGCTCTGGGACACCGCCAAGGTGACTCCCAACAACCGGTACGCCAGCCGCAAGCGACTCCACAACGGAGTAGGGCATGTTCTCGTACCAGATAGACGGAAACACCGTCCATGCGGCAGCCCTGATTAAGCTCTCGAGATCGTCGCCCATGCGGAAACCGAGGAAATCGACTCTGTCGGCAATCCCCGCTTCCATCGCCCGCCGCTTGAGATCGCTCTCAGACGGTCCAGTTCCAACGATTCTCAGCCGCCACTCCTCAGGAAGCACCTTAGCAGCATCAGAAAATGCCTCGATTAGAACGTCGATGCCCTTCTCCTGTGAAAGGCGCCCGAAATAAAGGAAGTATGGACCCTTTTCGCTCGGCTTCAAGGAAAGGGACTCCGCTCTTCGTTGAGGAAGGAAGTTCCTCATGACAACAACGTCCTCGGCAGGAAACCCGCCCCGCACGAGCTGCGAACGCATGAACTCAGAAGGCGCGATGTAGCGTTCAATCTTTTGATAGCTGCCGTGGAGTCTCAAGAAACGCGCCTCCGCGGCAGCAAGGAGGCTTTTTGCCGCAGAGCTCTTCACGCATTTTCTCTGAACACAGTGTCGAAACTTTCCGTCAAGGCAGGCTTCGCACACGTTTCCAGAGCCATCCAGGAACGTGCAGTTGGGACATACGGGAATGAAATCATGCGCGGTATAAACGACCGGGACCGAGTTCCTCTTGAGATAGGGGGCGTCGAGAATTGAGAGGGTGATCTGCCGGTGGACGAGATTCAGATGAACCACGTCAGGTCTATAGTCATTCAGGAGTGCACCAAACTTACGCTTCGCCTCAGGCGAGTAGACGAGTGTTGCGGCTTCTCTCGCTTGCTTAAAAAAAGAGGCGCGACCGGAATAATCCGAGTTGGATACGAAGTACTTCTCCTGTTCGCAGGGAATGTTCCTCTCGTCTTGCATTGAGAAGAAGCCGACCTCATGCCCTTTGTCCCTAAGTGCGTCGGCAACGTCAAACAGGTACGTCTCCGACCCGCCCTTTCGAAATAGGAACTTGTTCACGAAGAGAATGCGCACCGCTAACGCCGCCCCAGAACTTTGGCGGGCACGCCGCCTACAATGCTGAACGCCTCGACGTCCTTGGTAACCACGGCCCCCGCCGCAATCACGCAGCTATCACCGACGGAGACTCCGTCGAGGATGACCGCGCCCTCGCCGACCCAGCAGTCGCGACCAATCTTGACGCCTTCACGGGTAGCCCCCTGAAGGCGGATGGGCACATCCGGATCTGAGAATACGTGGTTCTCGGAGTGGATGGCAACGTTTGGACCGAAAATGCAGTCATCTCCGATTTCCACCGGACCGCGCACCGCAATAAATGCGTTTTGAGCAAATCCCACATGACTGCCGATTCGAATGCCGTCGCCAAGCTCGCGAATGACGCCAGTGCACTCGATGACAGACCCCGCCCCGATGCTCACGTTGTCGCCGAACACGATGCCGTCTTTGGAAAGGGCATTGATGTAGGCACCGTCGCCTATGGTAAGACCACGTTCCGCGCGAATATGGCGTGCGTGGCGTATGGTGACCCGCTTACCAATGAAGGCGATACCGTGCTTGCTGCCAAAGAACAATCCTTTCCAGAGGCCACGCAGCGCCTGGAAAACCTTGTCCTTCAGAATAATCAGGAGGTCGGAAGAGGTCATAGCTGGATCAAGCCGGTATGGCTCGCCCTTTATTCTTGAAATAGTCTTCTCAACAAGCTTCTTCATTCAGGCAGTCTCCCAGTACGTCTCTAGCGTCCATCGAACAACTGAGTCCCAGCCGAAAGACTCGTTGGCGCGTCTACAGGCTGTCAGTCCGAGCGAACGAGCCTCCCCCTCGTCGGAGATGAGCGATGACAGGACATCGCGCAGGGAGTCGCAGTCTCCCCTGCGGAACGTCATCCCGGCGTCCGCGATAACATCGGCACACTCGGGAATGTCGCTCGTCACGCAGCAGCATCCGTACGCCATGGCCTCGAGCAGGCTCATTGGCATGCCCTCGACGTCCGAGGGGAGCACGTAGCAGTACGCGTTGGAGTAAAGTTCCGCAAGCTCCTCACCCTGAACGAAGCCGGTGAAGAGGATGCGGGAATCGCCCTCGGCAGCCTGCTTGAGAACCGTCTCGTAGACTGAGGTGTCGGATCCGCCGCCAGCGATAACGAGGCGCTTGTCCGTCTCGAGCCCCCTAAAGGCCTCTATGAGGAGCTCGGGGCGCTTCTCGGGGACCAGACGCCCGAGGAAGAGGATGTAGGAGCCCCTCCCCAGCCCCCAACGCTCGGCAATTGCGCTTGCGGCCCTAGGCTCCTTGGGACTGATGCCGTTGGGGATGACGACGGTCCTTCGCCCATACGCGTCGAGGAAGTAGCGCTGTGCAGACCGTGAGAGGACGATGACCTCGTCGGCCCGCTTTGCCGCGTTCTTCTCCCCAAGCTTGATGTAGGTACTAGCGAGCTGGCCCCACTTGGCACGCTGCCAGTCAAGCCCGTGAATCGTCGCAACCGTGCGAATGCCCGCACGACGTGCCAACGGAAGCGGCACACAGGGGCCCTCAGCATGGTAGTGAATGACGTCGGGCCTGTCCTTGATTGCGGCAAGCGTCGCAAAGAAGGATGAGCTGAGCGCCGCCACTCCCTTCGCATCAATCGTACGCACCGGCACGATGCGAACGCCGTCGACGACACGCTCGCCAAGGTTCTTCTTGCCCGTCATGACGTCCTTGCCGCCGCGGTCGTAGCACGTGACCTCATGCCCCTCCGCCGCCATGCGACGGGCAAGCTCGGTCACGACGACCTCGACGCCGCCCTCGCGCGAGCCAAAGCGCTTGTGGCCAATCATGGCGATGCGCACAGCTACTCCCCCTGGAACGTGAGCACGCAGCCCACGGTCTGGATGATTAGCTTGATATCGGTCCAGAGGCTCGCCTTGAGGATGTAGAGCAGATCGAGGTCGACCCACTCATCGAAGGTAATGGAGTCGCGGTTGCGCCTCGTCTGCCAGTAGCAGGTGATACCCGGACGCACGGCGAGCCTCAGCTGGTCACGCAGGCTGTACTGACATACCTCGCGCGGAAGTGCGGGTCGCGGACCGACGACCGACATATCACCCACGAGCACATTCCAGAACTGCGGAAGCTCGTCGAGCGAGGTCTTGCGAATGAATTTACCCACGCGCGTGATGCGGGGGTCGTCCTTAATCTTGAAGACCGGACCGTCCTTCTCGTTATTGCACATGAGCTCTTCGAGGCGGTCCTCTGCGTCCACGTACATGGAGCGGAACTTCACCATCTTGAAGGTACGTCCGCGCCTGCCCACACGCTCCTGGAAGAAGAGCGGGGAGCCATGCGGGTCATCGAGCCAGACGGCAAGCGCAATGAGCGCGAGCACGGGCAGTAGAACTACCAATACGCACGCGCTAAAGGCAATGTCAAAGGTGCGCTTGACGACGCGGTAGACCGGCCTGCGGTCGATGCCGCAGGAAATGCGCTCGAGCTCCGCAGGCGTGAAGCGCCGGTCCTCTGCCTCAACGAGCCGCAGCCCCACGTTCTTCTCGCCCGTTGTGGAGCCTGCTGAGACGGCTACCTCAAGCGTGCTTTCTGACAATCTCCAACCCCACCTTGATCGTCTTGGTCCTGCCGAACATGCGCATGTCCAGGAAGGCCAGCCGCTTGTGGCGGTCGATCTTGCTGATGAGTGCCTCGTAGCCCCTGAGGGGTCCGTCGGTCACGATGACCTGGTCGCCCTCGATGACGCCCGTGCTCATCTCCACCACCTTGTCGAGCGGCTTCATGAGCGCGGTGAGCCAGGCGACCTCGTCTTGGCTTAGGGGAATGACCTTCTCGTCGCCTACGCCCAAAAGACGCGTGAACGCCGGGATGTGTGCCAGGCGCTCCATCACGTGCTGGATCTCTTTGGTCTCCACGAAGAGGTATCCGGGGAAGAGAGTCTCCCGGATGGTGGTCCACTGCCCCTCCGCGCGCCTCATGACCTCGCGGCGCGGGACGAAGCAGTCCTCGATCATGTCGTTCAATTGACGTTTGACAAGGTCGCAGACATGCTGTTCCTTGCCTCCGATTACCTGTATAACGTATAGAGCCATCTGCGCCCCCTTTCCGGGAGGCGCCTGGCACCCGTTGTTGCGAGACGGGCATGGCCGCACCTGCCGCCGGTTTGCGGCAAGGCTTCGCCACCGGGACCCTCGTCCCACCGTAAGCGACGTATTCATTCCCCGTAAGCCTTTCAGCAACGCGCCCTAGGCGACGATTGTTGGCCTTGCGGATATGCGCGGACCCGCTTGCGCGGGCAGGGGGCCGGAGCCTCCTCTTCCGGGTTCCACCCTGGCTGGCGAGCCCAGAAGAGGGGGTTCCGACGCGGCTATGCCCTCATGTGCGCCCCCCTCCTCGGGTACTCGCGCACCGCGCGCTCGAGGTAGCGATAGTGCTCCGGCCGGTGCGCGTCGCTCGCGATGTAGCGATAGAGGTTGCGCTCGAAGAGCTTCCTCGCGGGACGCTTCTCCCGCCCCAGGCGACCACCGGCGATGAAGTCCGCGGAGGCCTGCAGCTTGCATCCCAGGCGCACGAGGCGCTCGGCCAGCTCGACGTTGTGCTGGACCGCGCGGTAGCGCTCCGGGTGCGCCACGATGACGTCGAGCCCCAAGCCCTGCAGCTCGTAGATGGTGCGCTCGTACTCCTGGAAGTCCCCCTCGGTGCAGCGGGAGTCGAGCTCCAACAGGAACTCGCCCGTGCCGTCGAAGGCGAGGCGCTCGGCCCAGCGGTCCACGCCAAGCTGCATGAGTTTGGAGTGCGCCACCTCGAAGCCCATGGTGACGGGCATGCCCATCTCGCGGGCGCGCGGCTCGAAGGCGCGGAAGGAGGACCACATGGCGTCGTAGTCGAAGTACGGGCTGCGCGCGTGGGGCGTGCACACGATGCTCGTCACGCCGGCGGCACGGGCGGCCTCCACCATGGCGAGGCTATCGTCCATGCTCTGCGCGCCGTCGTCGACGCCGGGCAGGATGTGGCAGTGCATGTCCCTCATGTGGTCCTCCTCTCCGCGTCTCGTGGTCGTGCGGTTGGCGTTCGACGGGCTACTCGTCCTCGTAGCCTCGCGGACGATATGCGGTGCCTGCGAGGAACTGCGCCGTACTATCGGGCGCCACGTAGGAGTCCTTCGGCAGGGGCCGCAATCCGGATGCGGGAGCCGACTGCTGTTCGGGCGCCGCAGCGCGAGGCTGCACAGGCGCAGTGACTCGTGGTTGCGCCGCCGGCGCGGACTTTGCTGCCGGCGCGGGCGCACTCTTCTCAGCCACCGAGGAAGCGTCATACTCGTAGTAGCTGTAGTAGTACTCGTTCCGTTTGGCGTCACAGAAGTTGAGAACGGTGCCGATGACGTTTGCGCCCGCCTTCTTGAGCTGGTCGTATGCGGCAACGATTTCATCGCGCTTGACGAAGTTCTCTCGCACCACGAGCAGGGTCGCATCCACGGCTGCACCGAGCACCGCAGCGTCGACGAAGGCGGATATGGGAGGTGTGTCAAAGATCACGTAGTCGTACTCCCGATACAGCCCCTCTACGAAGCGGCGGAAGCGACGTGAGGCGAAGACGTCCGCCGGATTTGGGATGTGAGGCTCAGCGTCGAGAAACCAGAAGCTCGGCTTTTCTCCCACGCGCGCAATCGCATCCTCGAGCGCAATCTTGCCAGAGAGGACGCTATAGATGCCGTTGCGCGGATGGATGCCGAGAAGGCCCGCGAGGGTGCGACGGCGCATATCCCCCTCGACAAGGAGAACGCTCTTTCCTCCCGAAGCGAGCGCACGGGCAAGCTCGACGGAAATGGTGCTCTTCCCCTCATTGGGCACCGAGGAAGTCATCGCTATGGTCTTGATGGGGTCATCGACGGATGCAAAGCGGATGTTGGCGGCGAGCGTCTTGACCGCGTTCTGGAGGAAGACGGTGTCCGTCGTCCCCTTGCTGGGGATCTTGGGCATTATCGCCCTCCCTTCATTGCCGGAATGCGCCCAATCACCGGGATGCCGAGGAGCTCCTCGACCTCCTCCTGACTGCGGACGCGCGTATCGAGCATGTCGGCCACTACCACAATGGCAATGGCCGCGAAAAGACCAGCCATCAGGGCAACGGCGATGTAGAGCAAGCGATTGGGACCGCTGGGGCTTCCTGGCGCCTGGGCCTGGTCGATAGCGTTGACGCTCTCGATGCTCATGACCTCCTGGGCGATAGCGGAGACCTTCTCCACCATGGTGTTGGCGATATCCGCTGCGGTCTGTGAATCCGGACCAGTGACCGAGAGGCTCACGACACGAGAGGTGGTCTCACTCGTTACCTCGACATCGTAGTCATCCAAATCGGCGAGGCCGAGGTCGGAAGCTGTCTCACTCTTCACGCGATCGCTCGTGAGCAGCGTCGATACATCGTTTGAGATCATCTGGGAAGCACTGAGGTCCGTTGAGAGGTTGCCGCTCGCAGACTCGCTTGCCTGAGCAAGAACGTACATGCTGGTTGACGCCGTATAGGTGTTCCCCGCGAAGGCGAAGACATACACCCCCATGGCGACCGCACAGGCCACGGGCAGCGTCAGCACCAACCTGAGATGCTTTCTCAGCAGCTGAAGTAACTCGAGCAGGGTCATACGGCCCGGCCCCCCTTTCCGACGCGCGGTATGCACATCAGCTCGTGGGCCTTCTCGCACATGAGGCTTCGAACGCCCCAGAGAGACCCCCTCCCGTCTTCTTTTCCAAAACTACACTAATGTTAGGGGAGGGGTAATGTCGATATCAATTCTGAGAATCCCTTATTTCCTTACGTTCTCCAAGGCATCCATATCAATTATTCTATTTAATAGATAACTAAATTATATATATTATATTGTAATAGCTATACAGATGGGCGATAGAAGGATTCCTGAGCCATCCGAGCACCTTAGCCGTGCTTCCTTCTCCCCTAATCCACTCTCCCCAGGGTCTATCCAAGGTCGGCCACGTCGTCTGTCGTAAGGCCCGCGGAGGCAGCCAAATCGACGTAGTCCCTCGGGCCAGCCGCGTTACTCGCCGAGCCAAGCCGCTCGTTGTCCAGCTGCTCCTCAGGAACTTGGGCGTCTGCATCGTTGGGGTCGAGACCAGCGTCTACGCGCTGCATCATCGCCCGCCACTCGTCGTACATTGTGGCTACGTATGAGACGCCTCCCTGCGTGAGGCTATAGCTCGGCGTCGCCGCAGAATAGACGGAGAGCTGTGCTCCGGAGCGCTGGATTTCGAGCGCATACGATGCAATGTCGGCCACGGAGAGATCAGTGGAGATTGACTGGGCCAGCTTGCCAATCAAGCTCGGAAGCTCTACGGGACTGCTTGCAAGAACTTCGCGCACGATGGCCTCGACAATCTGTCGCTGAGCTTGCGCACGGCCAAAGTCGCCACCGGATACGTTATAGCGCTCACGCGCATAGGAAAGCGCCTCCGCACCCGTGAGGACCTGCTCGCCAGCAGAGAACGCCATTCCTCCGTTGCCTGCAGTGATATCTTCCGGAATGTTCACCGTCACGCCGCCAAGGGCGTCGACCACGCTTTCCAGCCCCCCGAAATCAACCTCGACATAATGCGATATGTCCACACCGGCAAACTCCGAAACCGCCCTGACCGTAGCGGCGGGGCCGTAGTTGTAACGGGCGTTAATCTTCTCGATGCCATCCTGCGCGTTGATCATGGTGTCACGAGGGATGGAGACGAGCGTGACCGTGGCACGCGCCGTATCAACCCGTGCAAGCATGATGACGTCAGAACGGGAGATTGAATCCATTTCCCGAGCGTCCGATCCAATTATGAGGGCATAGAAGACGCTGCCCTGAGATTCCTGTGGTGTGGTCGTAGGCTCAACAAGCGCCTCATCAAGTTCTGTACGCTGCTCGTCACTGACCCGCATTGAGCTATTGAGCCCGCCGACCCAAAATGCGGTGGCGGCGGCCACAACTCCCAAGCAGAGCACAAGGCCAAGCAATACCTTGGCAGCCAGGGGAGCCCGGCGCGACCTATCGGATGAGCCGGCTTTCTCCCTCTCAGACTCTCCCGAGAGGCCACCCATCTCACCGCTCCCCCTCGTCGCGGCTGGGTCAACGGCCTTCATGTGACGCCCCGTTTTGACGGCGGCGGGGGACTCCGGCTCCAGATCCATCTGGAAGGCAGCCTCGAACCGATCGTGCTTAGCATGGCGGCGCGTCACCGACGGGCGCATCCCCTCGGCACGCGATGGGACGAGGTTGTCTGCGGGGCAGTTTTCCGCCTCGTGAGCAATGTCATCTGACGACTCGCCCTCCACAAGGTTGTAATCATCGCTCATAACCTACCCCCTCCCACGTCTAACCCTAGTGGAAGATGATAGTCAACTTATCGCGAAGCGTGCCCCCATTGAAATGAAAACGCACCACAGCCGACACTCAACCAGCACCACTTGTGCGTCTGATTGGTGGTGTCATCTGGACGCGTGCTGTTGGGGCCGAATTGAGCCTCGGACAGGACGAGCCGGCATGCAGAAATCCTGAGCTACTCCCCCTTGCTCGCCTTGTCGAACTCGTCCTTGAAGGAGCCGAGCATCTTGCCGAGCGAGCCGAGCTGCTTGCCGGCGGCGCGGGCGATCTTGTCTCCCGTGTTGGGCTTCTTCTTGGGAGCCTGCCTCTTGGGGGAGGCCTTCTGGGCCGGCCTGGCGGCGGGTGCGGGCTGCTCCGGTGCGGGGCGATACGTCTTGGGCGCCGATCGGTCGGCGGGCTCCTCGGCAGCGCGCTCGGGCAGGCCCTCGGCGGGCTTGGTCACGCGCACGTCCGCGGCCTCCATGGCCGGCGGCTGCGGGGCGGCCTCGTCCTTCTCGCCCTCTTCGGTGGCGTCCTTGATGGCGCGCTGCGCCTTGCCGATCATCTTGCCGAGCGCGAAGGAGCCCTTGTCCACGGCCTCGCCGGCCGCGGCGCCGACCTTCTTGCCCACCTCGGCTCCCTTGACCTTGGCGCGGGCGTACCCCTCGCCGGCCGCGCCGGCAAGGCCGCCGTCGAGCTCCACGGCGCGGCCGCCCGCGTCCACGATCATGCAGCCGTCACGGTAGCCGCGCAGCATGTCGGGCGTGATGACGAAGGAGCCGAGAAGGGCGTGCGCCACCCCTCCGTCCGTCGAGGAGAAGCGGGAGACCTCACCGGTCTTCTCGCTGAACTCCGCGTCGGAGACGTAGCCGAGCGGCTTGCCCTCGGTGGTCTTGGCGTCCATGCCGGACCAGATGATGCAGGCGTCCCAGTCGAGGCTGAGGCGGCGGATGGCGGCGTCGTCGAGGCCGTCCTCGGGGCGGGTGACGGTGACGGTGCCGTCCGGGGCGAGCTCGAACGAGTCGAGCGCGACGAAGGCGTCATCGCGCTTGATGATGCCGACGACGTCCGGGCGCTTGACGAGCAGGCCCACCACGCTCCTCCCGTCGGGCGAGAAGACCGCGTTGTGGACCTTGCCGAGACGCTGGAGGCGCTCGGTTATGGTGCCGTCCTTCTGGGTCTTGGGCTTCTTGGGCGCGAAGACCCTCAGGCCGACGAGCTGGCTGACCTTGAGCACGGGCGGCGCCTAGACCGCGGGAATCTCGTCGTCGTCCTCGGCGTCGACGACCTCGACGTGCACGGCCTCGGCGGGCGCGGACTCGGGGGTGATGTCGTCGGCCATGGCGGCGACGCGGTCGCTCACGGAGGAGACGGCGTCGCTCACCTGGGAGGACGCGTCGGCGACGGCGTTGGAGAGGGACTCGCGGAGCTGGTCCATGCGCTCGCGGGCGAGGTCGACCTTGGCGCGTAGCTCATCGGTCTTGGCGTCGACGGTGGGGCGGAAGTCGTTGATCTTGTCGTTCACGGCGTTGGCGCCGCGCTCGTAGGTGTCGACGGCGGAGTCCCAGGCGTCGTTCATGGCGTCGGCCGCCATAGCGCGGCTCTCGGCGCCGGAGCGCGGGGCGAGCATGAGGCCGGCGATGACGCCGGCGCCGGCGCCCACGATGCTGCCGAGGACAAAGCCGATGGTCTTCTTGTTCATGTCTTCCTCCTGTCGGTCTGTGCTGTGCGGGGCGCGCGTGCTGCGCCGAATTACGTCTGGTCGTGCTAGCGAACGAGGTGCGGACGCGGGACGTCGATGAGGTCCCAGGGGTCCGCGGGCTTGGCGGGCTCCGGTTCCGGTTCAGGTTCCGGCTCGGGCTCCGGTTCGGGCTCAGGGTCTGGCTCGGGCTCCTCGGCCGGCTCCTCCGGCTCCGGGGCCGGGACGGGCTCCTCTTCCGGCTCGGCGGCATCGGGCAGAGGCTCCTCGTCCTCGACGGGCGCGGGCTCCTCCTCAATCACGAGCTGAGGCTCGGGCTCCGGCTCGGGCGCGTCGTCGGCAGGCGCGGGCTCGGGGACGGGGTGCATGACGCAGGTCTCGTCCGGCTCGTCGGACTCGAGCTCTGACTCGGATGCGGGCTCAGACTCGGGCGCGGGCTCCGGGACCTCCTCGGGCTCGGGTGCGAGGTCGACGGGCTCATCCTCGGAATCCTGCGCGGCCTCGATAGGCGCGGGGGCTGGAACGGGGACCTCCTCGACAGCAGGCTCCGGCTCGGGTTCAGGCTCGGGCTCGACGTCCTTCTCGCCCAGAAGGTCGGACTCCGCAGAGCCCTCGTCCTTCTCGTCCAGGCTCTTGACGAGGGCGACCAGGCCCTCGACGGTGGCGGCCACGTCCGGCTTGGGGTCGCCCGCGCCGGAGAAGGCCCACTGGAGGATCCAGACCGCGCTCGAGAGCGCGCCGGCCACGAGCACGTCGTCCGAGCAGGCGAGCGTGATCTGATAGAGGCGGTCATCCAGCTGCGTGGTGCGACCGCTCGAGATGTCCCCGGCAACGTCCGTCTGCGCGAGGAGCTCGACGGTCACGTGCTCGAGCAGGTGCGCGAGCTCGGTGTTGCCGGCGACCTCGGTGAAGCGCTCGGAGGAGTCCCCGAGGCAGATGTGGTCCATGAGGCCGGGCAGGAGGTCGAACACGTGGGCGGTTGCCTCGATGTCGTCGCTCGTCATGACGGGAGCGCTCGGGGCAAGGGCGACCACGGCCTCGAGGTTCCTCGGGCCGACCGTCACCTTCTGGATGTCAAAGAGCTGGGCCATCGAGCTCCCTCCCTCGGTCCGCGCGGGACGCGGGCGACTGTGATTCACCCATTGTAGTGAAACTCGGCGGAAGAGGCCCTACTCCTTCGACGAGTCGACGTTCTCCTCGGTCTCAGCGTCCTTCTGGTCCTCCTCGGCGGGCGGCTCGGGGGCGATGACACGGAGCATGGAGAGGCGGCGACCGCGCATGGACTGCACGCGGAACTGGTAGCCGTCCTTCTCGATGACGTCTCCGGGGCGCGGGAGCTTGTCGGCGAGCTCGAGCACGAAGCCGGCGACGGTCTCGTACTCCTCGTTGTCCTCGATGGGCCAGCCGAGCTCGATGGCGTCGTCGATGGAGAAGCGGCCGTCGACGAGCCACTCGCGGTCGGAGAGCTGGGTGAGGTACTTGTTGTCGGGGTCGAACTCGTCCTCGATCTCGCCGACGACCTCCTCGACGATGTCCTCGACCGTGATGATGCCGGCCGTGCCGCCGTACTCGTCGACGACGATGACCATCTGGTCGTGGCTGGACTGCATCTCGGAGAGCAGCGGGATGATGTCCTTGGTGTCGGGGACGTAGTCGGCAGTGCGGACGTGCGCGGCGACGGCGTCAGAGCCGCGGCCGTCATCGAGGATGGGGCTGATGAGGTCCTTGATGTGCGCGATGCCCACGATGCGATCCACGGAGTCGTGGTAGATGGGGATGCGCGAGTAACCGGTGCGGCGCATGACGGTGAGGACCTCGGAGAGCGTGGAGGTGTCCTCCATCGCCGTCATGTCGACGCGCGGGACCATGACCTCGCGGGCGATGGTGTCGCCGAGGTCGATGACCTCGTGGATCATGGACTTCTCCTGATCCGTGAGCTCATCGGCGTCCGTCACCATATACTTGATCTCCTCCTCGGAGACGCCCTCGCGCTCGTCGGCGGAGGCGATGCCCAGAAGGGCGGAGAGGCCGTTGGCGGACTTGGAGGTCAGCCAGACGAAGGGGCGCGCGACGTGCATGAACGTGCGGATGACGCCCGAGACCGACTTGGCGACGCCCTCGGAGTCCGCGAGCGCGATGCGCTTGGGGACGAGCTCGCCGACCACGATGGAGAGGTAGGAGACGGCGAGCGTGATGATGACGGGAGCGAGCGGCTGGGCGATGGCCTCCGGCATGCCGAGGCTCATGAACCATCCGCCGAGCGGGTCGGAGAGGCTCGTGCTGGCGAAGGCCGAGGAGGCGAATCCAACGAGCGTGATGGCAACCTGAATCGTGGCGAGGAACTGGCCAGAGTCGGCGGAGAGCTTCAGGACGGCCTGCGAACGCTTGTCGCCCTCCTCTGCCTCCGGTTCGAGTATCGCTCGCTTTGCGGATACGACGGCCAGCTCCGACGCGGAGAAATAACCGTTGGCGAGCGTGAGCAGAAACGTGACGACAATACTAATGGCTACGTCCATGCGCGTGTGCGCGACCTCCTTGGTCTTGGGTCAGATACGTGCCTCCGGCAGGGACGATGGAGCCATCGGCACAATGGACTGATTTTAGCAGGTCTGGGACGTGCGCGCATTCAACGTTGTGGCCCCTAACGAGCGGCATAGTTAGTCATCCGCTCCCTCGTCGCCTCGGCGATCGCCGCTGCGACCCACTCCTCGTTCTCCCTCTTCTCCCTCCGCGCGTTCCTGAACCTCCTGCCCGGCCCCT